>JAKIUH010000176.1 GCA_021647685.1 Bacteroidales bacterium | reverse complement strand
CATTAAAAATTAATGTATTAGACTATTTTATTGATGCAGACGGTGATGTTTTGGATATTGAAATCATAAAAAAACCGGATGCTAATAAAGCAACTGCTAATGTACAGAATAATTTAAATACTTTTGTAGGTCCCAATAAAACAATCCATATATACGCTAATGTTTTTGGAGCTTTGGCATTAATTGCTCTAATAACAGGAGGCTTACTAATCTTATTAGTTCCTATTCTAAAAAAATGGATGCACGGAGTGCATTAAACATGTTCTTATTTGTTTAAAAATGCTTGCGTAAAATTTTTTTTCAGAAATTTACGCAACCATTTTTAAACTATTTTCATCTTTTAAATGAATTTTACTTATTTTTGGAATAAATAATCTTATTCCGAAAAACTGATTTGGATCAGCTGAAAAAAATAATAAAGGATTGTGCTAAGGGTGATACCAAAGCACAAGGGCTATTGTTTAAAAAATATGCCAAAATGTTGTATGGTGTTTGTATCAGATATACAAAAGACCAATCAGCAGCAGAGGATGTATTGCACGAAGGTTTCATAAAAATATTCACCAATATATCTTCATTTAAAGGCAAAGGTTCATTTGAAGGATGGATGCGCAGAATTATGATTAATACTGCCTTAGAAAGGTACCGGAAAAATTTTCAAATGTATCCGGTAGGTGAAGTATCAGATTTGGATATTGGTATTAAAGCAAATACGATTGTAAGTGATATTTCTGCACAAGATTTACTAAATTTAGTAAAAAAACTGCCTGCAGCATATAAATTGGTTTTTAATATGTATGCCATTGACGGTTATTCGCATAAAGAAATTAGTGAAAAACTAAATATTTCCATCGGAACTTCAAAATCAAACCTTTCAAGAGCACGTAAAATATTACAAACAAAAGTAAGACGACATTTTATTGTCCCTGAAGAAAGAGATGTTAGAGGAGCCTAATCATATTGATGAATTATTTAATGATTTCTTGCATGATTATGAAGAAAACGTTCCGCATTTTATTTGGAACAACGTCAAAGATGAATTAAATGCAAGAAAAAAGATTCGCATTTTACAGCGATTAAGAACAATTGCTGCATCAGTTGCCTTATTGGCAGCTTTTGGATTGGGCTATTATATTTCAAACCCAGGCACTATAAAAAAAATTAAAACAGTAGCCGATACAGGTCACAAATTATTGATAGAAGATAAAACCAATAAAGGAGATAGTTTAGAGCTCAAGGAAGAGGGTGCTATTAAAAAACAGGAAAATCCACAAAATAATGAATTGAGCTTATCCAACAGTATAAATACAAATCACACTCCTGCTACGGATTATGAAAAACTTGGAGTTTTTGACTCAAGCTATCTTTTCAGAAAATATAACTATGTAATTAGTTTATTTAAAGAAAAAAATACAGAACAAAAGAAATCTTTTCTGGCAGTGTCAGAACAACAATCTAACCAGTTATTAACCGATACCTTGTTATTGAGAAAGGAAAATCTTCATTCTGAAGATTTTCCTTCATTAAAAGAAAATAACAAAAAATTATCTGCCTGGTCATTTGGAACAAAGTTTTCACCGATTTTTTCAGTAGAAGAAGGCTCTACCGTGCAAGCAGAACAGACACAAGGTGTAAAATCCGGTATCGATCAAGGACCTGATTTAAAACCGGATGAAAAAGCAATAACTTCATTTACCGGAGGTATTAATATTAATTACCGTTTAAATGATAGAATCAGCTTTGAATCAGGTATTTTTTACCTGAACAAAAAGCAAAGTGCTGATAACTTAATTGCCAGCCAAAACAATGAGTTTGGGAACGGCGATTTTATTGTTCACACCCCGGGGCAATCTATTGATTTACAAGATATTGGAGATGCACATATTATAAAACAGAGCTATTCAACAAGTTATTATAATTTAAATGCAAGTTTTATTGCAAATGCTGAATATATTGAGCTGCCGCTGATTATACGTTATAAGCTGGTAAATCAAAAACTGGGCTTGGATGTACTCAGTGGTGTTTCAACCAATTTTTTGGTAGGCAACAACTCCTACATCCTTTCCGGAGATAATAAGCTATGGTCAGATAACAGTGAATTAAGTTCTGTTCTTTATGGAGCTACAGTAGGTTTAGGAATAAACTATAAGTTTTATCAAAATTTTTCATTCAATTTAGAACCTACTTTTAAATATTCATTTTTACCTGAGAACTCTATTTTTAGAAAATATCCTTATAGTTTTGCTGTTTTTGCAGGATTTAGCTACCGCTTTAAATAAAAACCTTAAATCAGCAAACTATATTCTACTGCAGAGTCTGCGGATTTGAGCTAAAAAATTCTTTAAAATAATATCTTTAACAAAGATATTTTTAAATTTACTCCCCATTTTAGTTTTTTTTTCTATTATGCAGGTTACCTTTTTCGTTTTTTATCATTAATAATAAAAAACAAGAAAATATATGTCGGACAGAAAAATTATTCATCTTATTAGAGAAGGCAAGGAATCAATAGCTTTAAAAAAGCTTTATAAGATTTTTCCCGCGGTAATGAGTTATGTAATAAATAATAATGGAACTGAGCAAGATGCTGAGGATATTTTTCAAGAAGCATTGGCTATATTTTTAACAAAAGTTTTGGAAGATCATTTTATACTTAAATCATCAATTTCGACCTATCTATTCGGGATATGTAAAAATCTTAATTATGAAAAAAATCGAAAATTAAAAAAGAAAATAGATTTTGAAAATAATTTTCTTTCAGATGAAGATTTAAAAACAATTGAGGAGTATCATAATCAAGAAGAAAAGTATAAAGAGCTGGATAAAGCCTTGCTTACTTCGGGAAAAAAGTGTGAGGAACTCCTTGAGTTGTATTACCATCATAAACTTTCAATGAAACAAATTGCAAAATTATTAGGCTATGCTAATGAAAAATCGGCAAAAACACAAAAATATAAGTGTATAGAAAAGCTAAGAAAGTTATTTAGCGAAAAAAAGTTTAACTTTTAAACGACTGACTATGGAAAAACATCTACAAGAAATACAATATATAGAAGACTTTTTACTTGGCAAATTAAACGACAAAGAGAAAGCTGAATTTGAACAAAAATTAAAAACAGATGCTGAATTTGCCAAAAAAGTAAAGCAGCAAGCCCTTATTATGAAAAGAATCCGGCAAATAGCCATTAAAAAATCAATTGGACGCGTGCATAACAGCTATTTACGCAGGCAGCGGTTTTCTTTTCGTAACATTGTAAAAAATCCACGAAATGCCTTTTTAACATTTTTGGGGATTATACTTATCGGATATTTAGTTTGGGAAGCAGAAATGCAAATAAATAATCAGGAAGAAGAGAAAGTTATTGAACAAATTCAGAAAAATAATCGAGATACTGTATTGAAAAACAATCTTGATACTATTTTATTGACAGATACAGTTCCTGAAAATGTTGATGAGGAAATTGAAGGAGTTATTTATGTGGAAAATCCAAATTAAACTAAAAACATTTCTTTATTCTTTTAAATCAATTTGAGTGTACGGCATAGAGATATGTCGTACTTTTTTTGTACTACATTTATTTTTCCAGAAGTAATTTAACATTTATTAATAATTATTAACAGAAATTAAGCTTTATTAACTTTTATTAACAAGTTAATGATGAACACATTAATAAATTTGCGGCAATATAATTTATTGGATGAAAGATTTTGATTTTAAAAACAAAAGAATGACTGAATATACCCTTGAAGAATTAATTGTTTCATTACAAGAAAGAGCCGAAGATATTGAAGAACGAAACTGTAGGGACAAAAAATGGATTAAAGAAAACTTAATTTTTGCTCTGGATATCATCCATACATATAATGTTGGTGATGAAGAATTTTTTATTCTGGTTGAAAGGATGAATCAACTGGATAAATCAGAAGCCGACCATTTTTTAAAATTGTATGAAAAAATAAAAAAACAAAAAAAAGATAAATCATAAATCATCAAAATATTTATCAGGAAAATTTACCAGATATAATTTTTCTGTTGCTCGTGTAAAAGCAGTATAAAGCCAGCGCAGATACTCTTTATTTATCATTTCTTCGGTAATATACCCTTGATCAAGAAAAACAGCCTTCCACTGTCCTCCTTGTGCCTTATGACAAGTAATTGCATAGGAGAATTTTACCTGTAAAGCATTAAAATAAGGATCTTCTTTAATTTTTTTTATCCGGTCTTTTTTCAAGGGAATATCTGCATAATCTTCCATTACGGAACTGAATAGTTTTTTATTATCTTCCATAGTCAGTGCAGCACTCTCAATACTTAATGTATCCAAAATTATTTTTACTTTTATTTCTATATCATTATAATCAATTAATCGTAAAGTAATATCTGCAAAATGTAAATCGTACAAATCCTGATATCCATGTATGCGTACCACTTCAACAATATCTCCGTTTGCTAAAAAATCTACCTCCTTAATTTTTTCGCACCAGAAATAATTATTTTTTACAATCATCAGTAAGTCGCCTTCACTAAGTTTAGTTTCACGATATAAAATTGCATTACGAATACCTTCATTGTATTTATTGGCACGTTTATTTGACCGGTTGACTATAATTACCTCATCCATTCCGTATTTATCATATGCACCCGATATGGTTTCTATTAATTCATCACCGGGTATTCGCTCAACATCCAAATTTTGCAAATGAAAAACCGGAAAACCTGTAAAAGAATTTAAATCGGAAGCAATTAAGGAACGTAAATAATTTGCGTTTGACAAAATTGAGGACTCCTGTGCCTGACGAATAACTTCCGTAAGTTCAATTTCATAAACATCCAAATCATAAAATTCCAGTTCCGAAGCTTCTAATGCCGGACTTTGAGCTATTCCTACCGGTGGTAACTGAGCAGTGTCACCGATTAGAATAATTCGACAGTTTTTTCCACTGTAAACATATTCAATTAAGTCATCAAGAAGTCGTCCACTTCCAAAAACCGAAGAATCATAAGAAGCATTATTAATCATGGAAGCCTCATCTACAATAAATAATGTATCTTTATGTAAATTACGATCCAAACTAAAACTGCCAAAACCATCAGAAGCAGATTTTTGTCGATAAATTTTTTTATGAATAGTAAAAGCAGGATAGCCGGCATAATAACTAAATACTTTAGCAGCACGTCCTGTTGGAGCTAAAAGAACACTGTTAATTTTAAGTTTCTTTAAACTTTTTACCACTGCACTTACCGAAGAAGTTTTTCCTGTGCCGGCATAACCTTTCAATAAAAATATTCGATTATTCTGAGTGCTAAATATAAAATCAGCCAAGTTTTCAAACAATAATTTTTGATCGGCAGTAAGCTCATATTTTAATTCTTCTTGAAAAGACCTGATTAAATGCTCTTTTATCATTTATGTAAAAATTAAACAATCAATTTAAACTATTAATTATTAGGAAATTATAACATAATACATCTTACAAATAAATATAAATTATAAAATTTCATTCTGTAAAGGCTGTAGTAGTTATTTTTTTTTTATTTTTGCATCAAACATAATTAAAATTATTGAAATGAAAACCGTAATTAATATTATTTTGTTTTTAGTAATCGTTACCTTATCCTATTTTTTATGGGAAAGTATTGCTGAACCTATTCGTTTTGAAAAAGCTAAAAAAGTCAGATACGATGCTACTATCCAACGTTTAAAAGATATTCGTACTGCAGAAGTTGCTTATTTAGCCGTTAACGGAAAATTTACCGGCGATTTTGATACATTGATTAATTTTATTAAAAATGACTCAATACCGGTAGTTAAGGCAATTGGTAGTGTTCCAGACTCATTAACAGAAGAAAAAGCATTAGAGATGGGAATAATCAGCAGAGATACCATTAAGGTAAGTACATTGGACTCACTTTACGATCCGGGCTTTATAGCGGACTCTTTAAGGTACGTTCCTTTCACTAACGGCGCCCAATTTACACTTGGTGCAAAAATTTTGGAAATCGGCTCAAAAGTAGGTTCAAATACTTTAAAGGTACCCGTTTTTGAAGCAAAGGTGCCTAATAGAGTATTATTAAAAGGTTTGAACGAGCAATTGCGGATTAATCTTGATGATGAAATGCTAAAAATGGATAAATATCCGGGCTTAAAGGTAGGTTCGCTTGAACAAAATATAAATAATGCGGGAAACTGGGAGTAAGTTTGTTGCAATTATATTAATACTAAGATATAGAAGGCTGTTTGCAAAATGCAACAGCCTTTTTTAATACAAAATCTTATAAATGTAACGAATTCATTACATTTATTCGCCTTTTATGTTAATTTTCAGATTTATTTATTAAATTTGGCTTAATATTTGGTTTTATCAGTTTAATCAAAGCAGTTTTATATAATTTGTACTAATTTTGCTTAAATAAAACTGTATATTAATATTTTGAAATAATAAAGAAGCCGGAAAGAATGAAAGAATTTGCTTTATTTAACGACTCATTTAGTATAACCAAAACCAATACTTACCACTTAAGCATAAGAATTGGGCAATTGGGCTACTCATATTGTATTATTGATACAGTTCGGAAAAAATGCGTTGCAATAAAAAATATTAACTTTAAAAAGGTTGATGATAACATCACTTTTTTTAATAATGTTCAAGACCTTCTTAAAAATGATTCGTTTTTAAACAAGTTTTATAAAAGTATTGATTTTATATATCATTCGCCTAAATCTACGCTTGTACCCAACGCATTGTTTAACCGAAAATATTTAAAAACATATTTCCAATTCAATCAGGTGCTTGATGACTTTGAAGAAATACATTACAATAAATTGGAAAAAACGCCGGCAGTTAACATTTTTAGTATTCCCTCAGAAATAACCACATTAATGGTAAATCAATTTCCTGAATCGCGCTTTTTTCATCAGGCAAGCATTTTTATTGAAAATACATTGAGGCATGCTGTAAACAAAAAAAATATGGTATCGGTAATGGCAAATGATGATTTTTTTGATATTGCAGTTACTGAATCAGGAAATTTATTTTTGTATAATAATTTCACCTATCAAAACGAAAATGATTTTGTATATCATATAATGAATGTGTATCACCAATTAAAAATTTCACCGAAAGAAATAGGAATTTATGTTTCAGGAGATATAAGTTCAGAAGATAAAAGATACAAATTACTTTCAAAATTTATAGGGAATGTCCATTTGGTAAATATAGAAGACAATTCAGACTGTGAATACGGCTTTGAAGAAATTCCGGAACACTTTTTTGCCAATTTACTTAATGTAATGAAATGAGAATTGTAGGAGGTTTACATAAAGGGCGGAGATTTCATCCGCCTAAGTTTTTTAAAGCGCGTCCAACCACTGATTTTGCCAAAGAAGGCCTTTTTAATTTAATTGATAACCGTATTGATTTAGCCGGCAAAAAAGTATTGGATTTATTCAGTGGAACCGGAAGTATTGCCTATGAATTTATATCACGCGGTTGCAACTATGTGATGGCTGTTGATATAAGTGCAAAATATTTATCATTTATTGAAAAAACAGTGAATATTATTGAACCCGAAAAAAAAATATTACGTACTTATAAAGGCAATGTATTTAGTATATTAAAAAAAATTGAATTGGATTATGATGTTATTTTTGCCGATCCACCCTATGATATAGAAAATTTAGAAGCTTTGCCCGATTTAATTTTTAATAACAATAGCTTAAAACAAAATTCTATTGTTATTATTGAACATTCTGCACAAAATGATTTTTCAAAACATCCTCATTTTCAAGAGAAAAGAAATTATGGTAAAGTAAATTTCAGTTTTTTTTCATAAAACACATATTTTTTTTTGGCAACAAAAAAAAACGATTTATCTTTGCAGCACTTTTAAAGAAAACAAGTTCAAAAAATATTCGGTCTGGTAGTTCAGTTGGTTAGAATACATGCCTGTCACGCATGGGGTCGCGAGTTCGAGTCTCGTCCAGACCGCAATAAAATTTCTTAATAATTTATCGGAAATTTATTCGAAAAACACAAAAGTTCAAAAAAATTTGGTCTGGTAGTTCAGTTGGTTAGAATACATGCCTGTCACGCATGGGGTCGCGAGTTCGAGTCTCGTCCAGACCGCTTCAAGAAAAGCTTTACCTATGGTAAGGCTTTTTTTGTTGATAAAAATTATTGAAAGAATAAACCCGCAAAACATATTTTCTATTAATTTTGCTTACAAATTTTTAAACAAAATAATTATGATACAAAGAATACAAACGGTTTATTTATTTTTGGCTGCAGTTGTAATTTTTATGATTTTTTGGTTTCCGCTTGCCGAAGTATTATTAGAAGGTGTTGTATATACTTTTAAATATAGCGGTATTTATGAAATTTCAGCCGACAAAACCGAATTGATTATTCAAGCATTGCCGCTGGCTGTTTTGTACGGATTAGTTATGTTCATCAGCTTAATTAGTATATTTTTATACAAAAAGCGCGTACTTCAAATGCGTTTAAGTGTATTGAATATATTATTGCTAATTGGTTCTTATGCTTTGGCATATTATTATATTTATGCTGCCTTTAAAGGAGATGATACCGTTATTAATCCGGGTGTTTCGGCTATATTTCCTTTAATTGCCGCCATTTTTACTTATTTGGCATTTAGGGGA
>JAKIUH010000175.1 GCA_021647685.1 Bacteroidales bacterium | reverse complement strand
GTCAAAGATAAAGAGTGTGCTTAAATCATCATTTTCTTTACTTAAAAACGATGCCAGCTTTATCCGTTGACTTTCACCACCGCTTAGTGTACTTGACGACTGCCCAAGTTTTACATAATCAAGACCAACATCTGCTAAAGGCCGCATTTTTTTAACGATTTTTTTATTTATAGAATTTTTATCGGCGCTAAAAAACTCAATGGCTTCGGCAACAGTCAGTTCCAAAATATCGTAAATATTTTTTCCTCTGTATTTTACTTCCAAAATATCATCTTTAAAGCGTTTCCCTTTACACGATTCGCAAACTAAATGTACATCTGCCATAAACTGCATTTCTACTTTTATCTCACCTTCGCCCTGACATTCTTCGCAACGACCACCATCTACATTAAAGGAAAAATGTGCCGGTTTAAAATTATTTATTTTAGAAATGGGCTGTTCTGAAAAAAGTTTGCGTATTTCATCATAAGCCTTTAAATAAGTAACAGGGTTTGAACGTGATGATTTACCAATTGGATTTTGATCTACGTACTCCACATTTTTAATTAAATCGGTACTTCCCCCCAAACGTTCAAAATTAGCGGATATTTGTCCATAACCGTTTATTTTACGATTTATGGCAGCATATAGAATATTATTGACCAGAGATGATTTACCCGAACCGCTGACTCCGCTAACAACAGTCATTATCCCCAAAGGAAATTTTACATTAATATTTTTCAAGTTGTTCTCGTATGCATTTATTACTTCAATGAAATTTTTCCATTTGCGCCTTTTCTTTGGCAATTCAATTTCCTTTTTTCCGGTGATGTACTGCATCGTAAGGCTTTGCTCATCTTTAAGTAGTTGTGCAGGACTGCCCTGAAAAACCACTTCACCTCCATGAATTCCCGAAAATGGACCTATATCGATAATTTCATCGGCTGCACGGATAATATCTTCGTCGTGTTCTACAACAATTACGGTATTTCCTATTTTTTGCAGATTTTTCAACACCCTAATCAGTAAATCCGTATCGCGGCTATGCAAACCAATACTTGGTTCATCTAAAATATACAATGAACCCACTAAACTACTTCCCAGTGATGTCGCCAAATTTATTCGCTGACTTTCTCCCCCCGACAATGTTGATGAAAGCCTGTTTAGTGTCAAATAGCTTAAACCTACATCATTCAAGAATTTCAGACGATTAATAATCTCTATAAGTAAGCGTTTGGCAATTTGAATGTCATGTTCGTTCAGTTTTAAATTATTAAAAAAATCAAACAGTTCATCAACCGGCATTAATACAAGCTCAGAGATTGTTTTTCCACCGACTTTTACATAAGCAGCCTCTTTTTTTAAACGAGTACCTTTACAAACCGGACAAATTGTTTTCCCGCGATAACGCGACAGCATTACACGATATTGAATTTTATAATTCTCTTTTTCAAGCATTTGAAAAAACTCATCCAAGCCTTTAAAATATTTATTTCCTGTCCAAATAAGCTGCCTTTGTTCGTCAGTTAAATCATAATAAGCGCGATGGATTGGAAAATCAAATTTATCGGCATTATAGATTAACTGCTCGCGCCACCAACCCATTTTTTCACCTTTCCAGCAAGCAATTGCCCCCTCGTAAACCGATAAAGATTTATTGGGTACTACCAAATTTTCATCAATACCCATAACTTTACCAAAGCCCTCGCAACGCGGACATGCTCCTACCGGATTATTAAAGCTGAATAAATGAACCGAAGGCTCTGTAAAAACAATACCGTCTGCTTCAAAACGATTTGAAAAATTCAGTTTTTCAATTTTATCATCTTTAAAAACTTGAACAATACAAGCACCTTTCCCTTCGTAAAAAGCAGTCTGCACAGAATCAGCGGCTCTACTTATTGTATCCTCATCATTATCAACCACCAAGCGGTCAATTAATAAATTAAATTTTTTCTTGTTTTTTGGTTTCAACTGCAGAATATCGTCAATCCGCTTAATTTCACCCTTATCTTCGATACGGGAAAAACCCTGTTTCATTAAAACCTCTAAATGTTGGGCAAAAGTGCGTTTCTCGGGAACTGAAACAGGTGCCAAAATTTGAATTTTATAGCCTTCGGGTAAAGAAAAAATAGTATCAACTACATCGCTGACACTGTGCTTTTTTACTTCTTTCCCGGATACCGGCGAATAAGTTTTACCAATGCGCGCATAGAGTAATTTGATAAAATCGTAAATTTCTGTTGATGTCCCAACGGTTGAACGCGGATTACGGGTATTTACTTTTTGCTCAATGGCTATTGCCGGCGGAATGCCTTTAATAAAATCCACTTCGGGTTTATTTATTCTGCCCAAAAACTGCCGCGCATACGAAGATAAACTTTCAACATAACGTCTTTGTCCTTCGGCATAAAGTGTGTCAAAAGCTAAAGATGATTTACCGGAACCCGACAAGCCTGTGATTACAATAAACTTATTACGCGGAATTTTTAAGTCGATACTTTTTAAGTTATGAACCCGCGCAGCTTTTATTATAATATAATTTTTACTGTCTGCCATTAAATAATTTTTATTGCGCACAAACTTAACAATACTTCCTTAAATACTAAAACTTGCAATCATGTTCAGTGCAAAAATTTCAGATATGAAACATCCATTCACCGGCTGGCAGACACAGGGAAACTTAGCAAAGCGATCTCACGAGCTTGCGAGTAATGATTATGTAAGTAGATTAAATAAGTGTACCCTTTGATGTTTGTGGATGTTCCATGTGGCAACGGCTTTAGCCCTCATGAGCGATAGCGAATAAATAAAAACAATTTAAAATAATCACATGAAACAAGCATGATTAAAATAATTATTAAACACACTGGGAAATGATTATTTTAATCATGCGGTTCCATGAGACATTAAAAAATAATTAAAAAATAAACTCATGAAACATCCATGATTAATAATAAACACACAGGGGCATGAATATTTAGGTATAAATAAGCGAACCCCCTGATATTAGTGGATGTTCCATGTGGCAAATGAAAATAGTTAAAAATAATCACATGAAACTTACGTTTAAATCCTATACTTTACATTTAAAACACCAATTTACTTTGGCGCAGAGTTCCAGAAGTACAACACCTGTGGTTCTTACTAAAATTGAGTATGAGAATTATGTAGGATACGGCGAAGCATCTATGCCTCCGTATCTTGGAGAATCGCATGAAACGGTGATAAAATTTTTATCAAAAGTTGACTTAAAACAATTTAAAGATCCCTTTCAATTAGCTGATATTTTAAACTATGTGGATAAGATAGCTCCGAAAAATTCGGCGGCAAAAGCTTCTGTTGATATTGCTTTGCATGATTTGTTGGGTAAAATTATGAATAGAGCATGGTATCAGATATGGGGATTTACAAAAGAGAAAACTCCGTTAACCACTTATACTATTGGTATTGATAGCGAGGAAGTTATCCGGGAGAAAGTAAAAGAAGCAGCACCCTATAAAATTCTGAAAGTAAAACTAGGACGTGATAATGATAAAGAAATAGTTAAAGTTATTCGTTCCGTTACAGATAAACCTATTGCTGTAGATATTAATCAAGGTTGGAAAGATCGAGAGCAAGCATTAGATTTGATTTATTGGCTTAAAGAGCAAAATACGCTTTTTATTGAACAGCCCATGCCCAAAGACTTGATAGATGACTTGGCTTGGTTAACATCAAAGAGCCCTTTACCAATTATTGCAGATGAAGGTGTGCAAGGAATTGCCGATGTTGTAAAAGCAAAGGATATTTATCACGGAATCAATATTAAATTGATGAAATGTGGTGGTATGCGCAATGCTCGTGAAATGTTAAGTATTGCTCGTGCATTGGGTATGCAAGTAATGTTGGGTTGTATGACGGAAACATCATGTGCCGTATCGGCTGCGGCACAATTGGCTGCGGCTGTTGATTTTGCCGATTTAGATGGTAATTTGTTAATTTCGAACGATCCTTTTGATGGGCTTGAAGTTGTTAAAGGTAAAGCATTGGCAAATAATGAGCCGGGTATTGGTGTAGATTTGATTGATGAAAACTTTTTTGATTAATTAAGGCTTGCTGAAAAAAGGCGCAGATGTGCATCTATTTTGGGTTTTGTGAAGTGTATGTTTATAAATGTTTTAAACTGAACAAAATACAAAAGAGGTGTGCAGCTGAGCAGCAAAAAACATTAAGGTTTGTATATAATAAATGCATGCTTTTTCGAACATTGTATTTGAAAACCTTGCATTTCGACACAATAAAACAAACATAAATATTGATTAATAATATATTTAGTGTTTTTAAGCAAGCCCTATTTGTTTATTTTGAGGTCTTTTCTCCTGAACTATCCAGAATATTGTACTTAGCCTTTCGCTCATTCCATCTTTCGCGAGCATATTGTTGCATATCAACTATTCTGTCTTTTTCATCAACAATTTCTAAACCTATCAAAGTTTCAATTATGTCCTCCATAGTTACAACTCCGTCCATACCTCCGTATTCATCTACTACTAAGGCAATGTGTTCTTTTTTTTGAAGTAAAGTTTCCCACAGTCTGGTAACTGTTTGAAATTTGGGAACGAATATGATTTTTCTTCGAATATCGCTTAATTTTAGGTAGTTTTTATCTTCTGCAAGTTTTTCAAATACGGTTTGACGAAAAATATACCCTGTTATATTTTCATTATTATTAGCATAAATAGGAATACGCGAATAGTGAAGAAATTTTTTCTTTTTCATAAATTCTTCTAAAGTCATATTTTCATCTGCTGTTGCAACCACAACTCTGGGTGTCATTATTTCAAAAACTTTGATGTTTTTTAGACGAATTATATTCTGAATAATTTTATTCTCTTTTTCATTAAAAACACCTTCTTCCGTACCTATATGTGCTATTGCAGATATTTCTTCTCTGCTTAAAGAGGCTTCATTTTTGTCTTTTGAAAATATTTTTGACAAATAACCGGTCATTATCACAAGCGGGTAAGTAATTATAATCATTATATTTATGACAATTCCGGAAGCAATAGCTATGTGTCTCCAATATCGGGCTCCAATTGTTTTAGGGACTATTTCTGAAAAAATTAAAATTAAAAGTGTAAGTATGGCTGATATAATACCAAAATAGCTTTCACCAAAAATTTTAGTTGCTTGAGCTCCTACTCCTGCAGCACCAATAGTATGAGCAATAGTATTTAAAGAAAGTATTGCTGATAAAGGTCTTTCTATATTATTTTTAAGTTTGATAAATGTTTTGGCAGATTTATTCCCTTCTTTTTCTTTTACATTTAAAAATGATAATGGTGTGGAAAGTAGAACCGACTCCATTATTGAACAGAGAAAAGACACAAATAGAGCAAGAAATAAATAAAATAATAGAAGTGTCATGTGTTTTGATGTTTTTGCTTTATTATATTTCTATTCATGAGCAAAGAGCGTATTTTATAATGGATATTTTATATTAAGCACTTATTTATTATTTTAAGTATTTCAATTTCTATCACAGCTCTAAACTCATCATACGGTCTTCAATATAAAAAACCAGCTCTGTAAAACGCGGGTCACGCTTTATGGTTTTATCTCTGTCAAAAGGCAAATCAATTTTTACATGCTCTATAATCTTACTTGGTGCAGTGGACATTATATATACATCATCACCCAAATAAACAGCTTCTGAAATATCATGGGTTACCAGTACAATGGTCGGGTGTACCTGTTCCCAAACCGATATTAAAAAATCTTGCATTTTTAATCGTGTTTTGGTGTCTAATGCTCCAAAAGGTTCATCCATTAAAATAATGGATTGATTAACCAATAAGCTCCTGGCTATTGCAACACGCTGTAACTGCCCTCCTGATAGTGTTGGGTATTGTGCGTATTTTTTTTCGTGCCCTTCCAAGCCTACTATCTGAATCATCTCCATAGCTTTTTCACGTCGCTCTTTTGCTGGTACACCTTTGTATTTTAATCCCAATTCTACATTTTCCAAAACTGTCATCCATGGAAACGAGGAATACTGTTGAAAAACCATTCCAATACGATCGTCTTCGGTTCTTAGTTTGCCATTTATAAATACTTCGCCCTCAGTAGGTTTCTGTAAACCGGCTAAATAACGTAAAACCGTTGATTTTCCACAACCCGAAGGTCCTAATAGAATTACAAATTGTCCTTGTTCGGGTTTGTCTTCTACTAAAAGATTAAAATCTTTCAGAATCCAAGTTTGTCCACCGTCATACGATTGATTGGCATTTCTGATTTCAAGTATATCGGGTAATTCTGTGTTTGTAAATATTTCTCCCATTTTAACGACGGTTTTTAGTTTGATATTTGAATGCATATAACTTTTTATCCAGCCATGCAAAAATCAAATCCTGAATAAAGCCAATTAAAATAATCAATAAAAGAATCGCAAAAACTTTATCTAAACGGCTGGAACGTTGCGCCTTAAAAATAAGTGCACCCAAACCTCCTTCTTCGGTATTAACCAATTCTGCTACAATTATATAAGTCCAAGATATAGCCGTGAGTACACGAATATCATCAATAATTCTGGAAGTAACGCTGGGCCAATATACATTTTTTATAGTTTGCCATGATGTAGCACCTAACGTATAAGATGTTTGCAGATATACTTTATCAACTTCATCAATTCGTTGAACAACAACAGGTACAAGGAAAACAAAAATACCAAAAGCCAAAAATTGGATTTTCATTCCCATATAAATACCAAACCATGCAATAAATAATCCGGTAACGGCTGCCAAAGGAACAAAACGTATTGCATCAATATACCTGCGCCAAAGACTTCTGAAAAAAGGAACTAAACCTATTGTAAATCCTATAATCAATGAAAGCACTATTGCTTCAATGTACCCGTAAATATTTAGCTTGATTGACAGAATGGCATTCTTAACCAAATAGTTTTCAAAATGTAATTCTTTAAATGATGATAAAACCGCCAGTGGTGAAGGTAAAATTGCTTTATCAATTATTGAACTTTGGGTAACAACATCAATTCTAATTCCTAAAGGAAAAGTTTCATTTTCATTTGCAGTAGAATAAAGTGTTGCTTTTGGAAAAATAATGGTTGTATCTTTGTTTAAGTTTGAAATATCAATCGTTGTTTCGATTTTTTCTCCGGTATTATCTGTTAAAACCACAGCATACTTGCCTTTTGATATATTTTTTAATCTTCCTTCGGCTACTTCAACACTTTTTTCAAAACCATCAGGTCCTTTCCATTCAAATTTGTACGGACCGTTTCCGTTTTCAGCATTAAACTCAATGGTTGTATTGTTAAAAGGATGTGTAAGCAACCACCATAGAATAATAAAAAATATCAAACCGGATATTTCTATTATCAAGCTCGTTTTTTTAGGCAAGTTGCCACCAATTTTAAACAGTTTTTTCATAGCCGGATTTGTTTTTAGGTTTTAAAAAAAACAGTCATCAAATGGCACTAATTTACCATTTGATGACTGTTTGACCTTATTATTTTGCAACCAATTCAAAGTCAGTGCGCCTGTTTTTAGCTCTTCCTTCGGGTGTTGCATTACTTGCAACAGGTTTATCAGGTCCGTTTCCAATAATGATAAAACGGTTTTTATCAAATCCGTGTTCATTAATTAAATAATCGGCAACAGCCTTAGCTCTTTTGTATGATAATGCTCTGTTTGCGGCTGCACTTCCTGTATTATCCGTATTCCCTTCAATTCGAATACGTGCATTAGCAAATGATTTGGCAATATCCAAAAATTCATTGTCGATAATGTATTTCATATTATCATCTAATGTATAAGAACCTGTTGCAAAGGTAATACTTACTGATTTTGTTGAAATGGCTTCGGCAGTTTTCACCTCTTCGGTTACTTCGGTAAATTTTGCTGCTCCTTCTGCTTCTTGTCCTTCCATGTTTTTCATTTTGTTTTCAATGGCAAGAACCAAACTTGGATTGGCTATTAAACGCCAATTAGGTATTTTTTCGTTGATATATCCGTATTTCCGGTATTTAGTTTCCATTTTATTGTAAATATCTTCTCCGGTTACACCCGTAAAATCAGCGTTTAATCCAAAAAAGTTTACATTATCTCCGTAGGTACACAGGCGCACATTGTTAATGGCATCATAACAAAAATCATAGGGCATACCTAATCCTTGCTCTAAAATTTTAGCAGCTTTTTGTTTGGCTTCATCTGAGCTGTTAATTTCAGCAGCACCTTTAAACCAGCCCTCCAATAATTTTTCTAATTTTTTACGGTTTTTTTCAAGATATTTCTTTTTAACAATAAAAATATCGGCAATAATATTTGATGCCTGCTTGGTATTTTGCAATACTTTGGAACCTTTTACTTTTGCTATGCAATCAGCATCATCGGGGCTCCAAACAACTGCTGCATCTACTTGTCCTTTTTTAAATAAATCAGCAGCATCAATTGCACTGGCAACCTTGACCGCTTCAATATCGTTTTGCGTCATATTTCCTGCTTCCAGCAACCATAAAAGAAATGTATGGCTTGGGGTCATCTCGGCAAATGCTACTTTTTTGCCTTTTAAATCACTGACCTTATTGATTCCTCGGCGCACCACAATAGCATCTCCTCCCCGCGACCAGTCGGCTTGAAAAATTACTTGTGGTTCAAATTCATTCCATAGCCCGCCTGCCTCGGTGGTAAATGCATCA
>JAKIUH010000174.1 GCA_021647685.1 Bacteroidales bacterium | reverse complement strand
AAAAATTTTCGTATTAGGACATTCTTGGGGTGGTACTTTAACAGCAAAATATATGACAACAGGCAATTTGCAAAATAATCTAAGTGGCTGGATTGAAGTAGATGGAGCACATGATAATCCTAAAAATAATATTGAAGCAGTAAAAATGTTTATAAACGTCGCAAATGAACAAATTGCCTTAGGTAATCATATTGAAGATTGGCAAGGCATCTTAGATTGGGCTTCAGCTATTGATACGACAAATATATCGGAAGAACAAAAAACGGAATTGAACCAGAATGCTTTTAAGGTAGAAGAGTGGTTAAAAGAAGACAATATTTTGCAAGAAAGTGAAGAAGGTGGAAATTCTTCGAATATAATTAATCCTGTAACCAATTATTTTTCGGGGAATGCTACAAACAGAATGTTAAGCGATGAAGTAGAAGCAACATCACTAACAAATGATTTACATAAAATAACTATTCCTGTTTTAGTTTTATGGGGAAAATATGATTTAGTTGTTACGCCGACATTAGGTTATGACACATATAATAAAGTCAGTTCTACTGTGAAAAACTTTGTTATTTTTGAAAAATCAGGACATTCACCTATGAATAATGAATGGCGAAAATTTACTGATGAAATATTGCAATTTGTTGATGATAATAGTTGAATCGGGCTTGCTGAAAAGCTCAAATGTGCATCTATTTTGGATTTTGTGAAGTGTAGATATATAAATGCTTCAAACAGAATAAAATACAAAAGAGATGTGCAGCCGAGCAGCAAAAAACGTTATGGTTTTTAAACAATAAATGAATGCTTTTTCGGATATTGTATTTGAAAACCTTGTATTTCGACATAATTAAACAAACATAAGGTGTTGATTGATAATGTGTTTATCATTTTTTGCAAGCCATAGACTAAACTCATCTGAAAATCTTAAATTCTATTATGAATGAGCTAAGTCTAAAAACCCTGGCAGACTTGTATTTTTAAAATTCCGAAAGAGTAAATGGTTGTTATACAGTTGATTGACAGAATTGTCAGGGTGCTTTTACAGATATTTTACTTTTTTAGACCGGACTCATGAATGATTTAGAAATTATAAAAAACATTGAAAATATATTAGATGTAAATTTGCCGGTAGTTACTAAAATCAAGCCACTTTTTGCAAGCTATACTCAAAACAAAGAAGGAAAAGTGTATAGTTTATCTTTACACAGATGTAAACTGAAAAATTTAAGATTAATTATAACCCAACTGAAAAAATTAGAAGCATTACGCGTTATTCATTTGCTTTTTAATGAAATTGATGATATTTCTTGCATAAAAGAATTAAATAAACTTGAGAAGCTGTACTTGTCATTTAATAAAATTACAGATATTACAGCTCTGGCAGATTTTAAAAATTTACTTGAATTAGATTTAAGTTCTAATTTTATTTCAGACA
Organism: Bacteroidales bacterium; assembly: GCA_021647685.1. Taxonomy (GTDB): domain Bacteria; phylum Bacteroidota; class Bacteroidia; order Bacteroidales; family NBLH01; genus NBLH01. The sequence continues at coordinate 7,254 of JAKIUH010000174.1, read as the reverse complement.
TTTCGTCCCTAAAAACATCAGTAAATTTAAAAATACTAAAAATTAGTTATAATAATATTAAAAACTTATCATCACTCAGATACCTCCAAAAACTTGAAGAACTATATTTATTGAAAAGTAAGATTTCAAACATCACAACTTTTAAACACCTGCAAAATCTTAAAACTTTAATTTTGCAGGAAAATCAAATTATAGATATATCTGTATTAAGTAATTTAACGAAGTTAAAAAAACTCAATTTATCTTATAATCAAATAAAAAATATCTCACCGTTAAAAGGATTAACCAAAATCATTGATCTAAATATTGGCTCTAATAAAATTTCAGATATTTCTTTTTTGTCAGAAATGAAAAATTTAAAAACACTTTCAATTCAGGGTCAGGATATTTCAAGTCTAACAGTTTTGCAAAATTTTAAATCATTAGAAATATTACACGTATATGGTATAAATAATTCAGATATTTCGGTTCTGAAAAAACTAAAAAAACTGAAACAATTAAGATTAATGGGAAATAATATATCAAATATTTCGCCCCTTTCGGGATTAATAATGCTTGAAGAATTAAATTTAGACACTAATCAAATAGCTGATATTAAGTCTTTAAGGAAACTAATAAAATTAACAAAGTTAAATTTATGCAGAAATAAGATTTCCAACCTTCACCCACTTTCACATTTAACAGAATTAACGGAACTTTATCTTTGTGAAAATGAAATATCTGATATATCAGCCTTAAAAAAACTTAAAAAATTAAAAGAGCTTAGTTTACCTGATAACAAAATAGCAATATTACCTATTTGGATTACAGATTTTAATCTAAAAATAGGAATCGGGTTGAGACATGAAAATAAGATTTGTTTACATAATAATCCTCTAAAAAAACCACCTAAATGTATTATAAAAAAAGGAAATAAAAGCATCAAAGAATACTTAGAAAAATACTATGCCAAGCTAAATTAAGGCTTGCTGAAAAGCTCAGATGTGCATCTATTTTGGATTTTGTGAAGTGCAGATGTATAGAAATACTTCAAACTGAATAAAATACAAAAGATGTGTGCAGCTGAGCAGCAAAAAAATTATGATTTATATATTATAAAGCTTTTTCTAACATTATATTTGAAAACCTTGCATTTCGACATAATAAAATAAACATAAAATATTGATTGATAATATATTTAGCGTTTTTCAACAAGCCCTAAGTTAATGTATAACCATGGTTGTTTATATTCATAAGATGCCAATTGATGAAAATTAGCAAAACGAGGCAATAAAATATTGTGCCTGCGGTTTGCCAATTCTATGACCAGTTCATCGCCATACTTGTTCACTTTAAAATTTTCTTCGTTTAAAAATGATAATTTGAGTTTAATACGATATTTTTTGTCTTTCTCTTCAATGATCATTGTTTTTTCATTAAAGAAAATCTTTTCAGGTTCTTCATTTCCATATACTTGTTTGGCTATTTTATCCAATAATTTCATTCCAAAGACTTCTTCTCCAATATGATTTGCTCTAAAAATAGGTATGGGCGAAAAGCTGTCTTCTATATTTTTTATATATCCGGCTTGTGCATCAACATAAGATTTAAAATACCCCGTATTCAAAGTCTCCGGCAAAATGCGGTTAATAATTACTGCATCTACATTATAGCCGTATAGTTGCAAATAAGTAAAAGCACGTTTCGATTCGTTAATAACCATTCTTTCTGCATTGGTTACAATTCTTATTGAGCAAATCTCCGGATTACTGAATACTTGATGAATATTTTCCAATTTCTCAAAAAGTACTTGTAACTCTTCGTAGCCCTTATCTAAAGGTATGCCTGTTGTTTTTCGAACTCCTTTTCCAATTGTTCTTATTGCCAGTTTTTGCAGTGGAAAAGCTTTTGTTACCCACCATTGAGTAACCTGTGGTAATGTTAGCAATGTTAACGTTTCGCCCGTAGGTGCGCTATCAATTACAATAACATCAAATGCTTTTTCTGAATAATATTTTTCTATCCACATAAAGGCAGAGCCTTCTTCCATGCCCGGAATCGCACTCATTTCTTCGGCAAGCACTTTATCAACTCCTTGCCAGCGAAAAATAGTTTGTACTAATTGACGGAGGTTTTTCCAATATTTTTGCATCGAATAATATACATCCAATTCTTGTCCGTACAAATTTTTGGCAAGTAGCGTAGGCTCGGGTCCTATTTTTTTGTTTACCGCATCTGCCAATGAATGTGCAGGATCCGTTGAGATGATTAAAGTCTTTAATCCGCTTTTGGCAATTTTTCGAGCTGTTGATGCAGCAATTGTCGTTTTTCCTACACCCCCTTTCCCTGTAAAAAGTATTATCCGCATATATAAAAATAATGATATATATGGTAAAGATATAAAATATCTTAAAATTGCGCCTGATATTTTAACCGAAAATATGACAATTATTTTTAATATAAAGATTTTATTCTGACATATTGGCACAAATCTATAAATGGCAAATTATTTGTTTACCTTTGCCGAAGATTTTATCAAATCTAAAAAAATATTGAATTATGACTAAAAAATCAGATAAAAACAATATTGAAGACAAAGAAATGAAATACGAAGAACAAGAAAAAAATGCAGAAACAACGAATGACAATGTGGAGGATAAAGCTGTAAAGGAAAAGAAAAAAACAGAAAAAAAAGAGAAGAAAAAATCAAAAAACGAAGAATTGCAAGATAAATATAACGAGTTAAACGATAAATATTTACGCTTATCAGCTGAATTTGATAATTATCGTAAACGTTGTTTAAAAGAGAAAACCGATTTAATTAAATCGGCAGGAGAAGACATATTGGTAAATATTTTGCCTGTAATGGATAACTTTGAACGTGCCATGAAGTCATTAGATGAAAATCCCGATATTGATTCGGTAAAAGAAGGTATTCATTTAATTTATAACAGTTTTAAAGACTTTCTTTCGCAAAAATGAATTAAAGAAATAGAAGCTATCGGACAAGATTTTGATACTGACCGGCACGAAGCAATTTCTCAAATACCTGCTCCAAATGAAGAACAAAAAGGAAAAGTTATTGATGCAGTTGAAAAAGGTTACGAACTAAACGGAAAGATTATTCGCTTTGCGAAAGTTGTTGTAGGAATATAAAAATACATTTGATAATAAAAAGCCATGGCAAAAAGAGATTATTACGAGGTTTTGGGGGTTTCAAAAAATGCAAGTAAAGATGAGTTAAAAAAAGCTTATCGGAAATTGGCATTAAAATATCACCCCGATAGAAACCCAAACGATAAAGATGCGGAACATAAATTTAAAGAAGCTGCCGAAGCCTATGAAGTATTAAGTAATGATGATAAAAGAAGACGATACGACCAATTTGGTCATGCAGGAGTAGGGGGCGCATCAGGTAATGGTACCGGTGGTTTCGGAATGGATATTGAAGATATTTTTTCGCATTTTGGTGATATATTTGGTTTTGGCGGCTTTGGTGGTAGCCGTAGAGGCGGTGGTCGAAGAATGAATAAAGGTACTAATTTGCGTGTTCGTGTAAAACCTACACTTGACGAAATTGCAAAAGGTGCTACCAAGAAATTGAAAGTAAAAAGGTATGTTTCTTGTTCTGCCTGTGATGGAACGGGCGCTGCTTCGCCCTCCGATATTCAAACCTGTCAAACTTGTCATGGTATGGGACAGGTTACACGCGTTACCAACACAATTCTTGGGCAAATGCAAAGCACCGCAACTTGTCCTACCTGTGGCGGAACAGGTAAAACCATAACAAAAAAATGTACCTCCTGCTATGGCGAAGGTATTGTTAAAAAAGATGATGTTATTGAAGTAAATATTCCTGCCGGTGTAGCAGAAGGTATGCAATTATCGGTATCAGGCAAAGGAAATGCCCCGAGAGGTGGCGGAATAAATGGCGACTTACTTGTGGTTATCGAAGAAATTGAACATCCTGAATTAATTCGTCATGATAATGACCTTTTATATAATTTAAGCATAAGTGTCCCCGATGCTATTTTAGGAACTCCGGTTGAAATACCTACTCTGAATGGTAAAGTTAAAGTGAAAATAGAACCCGGAACTCAATCGGGTAAAATTCTTAGATTAAGAGGAAAAGGTGTTCCTGATGTTCAAGGCTTTGGGAATGGAGACTTATTGGTAAAAGTAAATGTTTATATTCCAAAAAACATTTCACGCGAAGAACGAAAAATTTTGGAAAAACTAAAAAGTTCAGAAAACTTTGAAGCAAAAGCCAAAACCGAAAAAGGCTTTTTTAATAAAGTAAGAGATTTTTTTGAAGGATAATAATAGATGTTGTTGCAAGTACATGTATTTTACTTGCAATGACATATTAACTCCATTATGTCGAATAAGTATTTTCGATTTAAACAATTTATTGTTTATCAGGATAAAGCAGCCATGAAAGTAGGAGTTGACTCTGTACTTTTGGGTGCTTGGGCTGATTTTAATAAGGCAAAAAGTATTCTTGATATAGGTGCCGGAACCGGACTTTTAAGCCTTATGGCAGCACAAAAATCAAAAGCTGAAATTACAGCAGTTGAAATAGAGAGCAAAAGCTTTCTGCAAGCCAAGGAAAATATTGAATTATCCGTCTGGAAAAATCGCATCAGTTTAGTTCATAGTTCTTTTCAAGATTTTGCATCAACAACTACTTTGAAATTCGATAGTGCAATTAGTAATCCTCCTTATTTCAACGGCAGCTACCAATCTCCGCTTGAAAACAGAAATATAGCAAGGCAAAGTAATATGCTGCCCTTGGCTGATTTGTTTAGCGGGCTTAGTAAAGTTTTAGCACCTAAAGGTGATTTTTATATTATTTACCCTTATTTGCAAAAGGATATTTTAATTTCGCAAGCACAAAATTATAATTTTTACCCTGCTAAAATTTTGGAAATCAAGCCACATAAAAATAAGCCGTTGCATAGAATAGCAATTTGTTTTTCAAAAAATAAAAAACCGTTTAAAACAGAACAATTTTCGATTAAAGATGCTAAGAACGGTGAATATACCTCGGAATATAAAGAATTAACCAAAGATTTTTATTTATTTTTTTAATTCAATTATATTCTGAATAATTACACAGCTTCTTGTGAATATTTATACATTTTATTTGCAAAAAAATCAATAAACTTGTTGAATAATATAAAAATTAAGGCTTAAAATACTGAAAAAAAGTTTACTTTTGCATTTCGTAATTCAATTCAAAAATTACCTCTTTTCTATAGTGAATTTCAAGATTTATTTTCATATAGAAAATCCGGTATAACGTAACAGATATTAAATTAAAAATAGTTTATTATGGTCAAAACTAAAAAGTATCTTACATGTGATGGGAATTATGCAGCTTCACATATAGCATATATGTTCAGTGAAGTAGCAGCAATCTACCCAATCACTCCTTCATCAAACATGGCAGAAAATGTTGATGAATGGGCAGCCAACGGCAGAAAGAACATCTTTGGAGAAACTGTTGATGTAAAAGAAATGCAATCGGAAGCAGGTGCTGCCGGAGCAGTTCATGGTTCTCTGCAAGCGGGCGCTTTAACAACTACTTTTACCGCTTCACAAGGTTTGCTATTAATGATACCTAATATGTATAAAATATCCGGAGAACTATTACCCGGAGTATTCCATGTTAGTGCAAGAAGTCTTGCGGCTCAAGCATTATCAATATTTGGAGATCACTCAGATGTTATGAGTGCACGCCAAACAGGTTTTGCTTTCCTTGCAACAGGAAGTGTTCAGCAAATTATGGATATTGCGGGTATAGCTCACCTTGCAGCAATCAAATCACGCATTCCTTTTGTTCATTTCTTTGATGGTTTCCGTACTTCACACGAAATTCAAAAAGTAGAAGTTATGGAACAAGAGGTTTTGGAAAACCTTTTGGATTGGGATGCCTTACAAAAATTCCGTGAAAGTGCTTTAAATCCTGAAAACCCTGTAACAAGAGGTACTGCTCAAAATCCTGATATTTATTTCCAAGCACGTGAAGCTGCAAATCCGTTTTATGAAACAATACCTGATCTGGTAGAAGAGTACATGCAGGAAATTACCAAAATTACCGGAAGACCTTATCATCCGTTTAATTATTTTGGTGTGGAAGATGCTGAGCATGTGATTGTTGCTATGGGTTCAGTTACGCAAACCATTAAAGAGGTAGTAAATTATTTGAATGATAAAGGCGAAAAAGTAGGTTTGTTAATCGTTCACTTGTATCGTCCTTTCTCTGAAAAATACTTCTTTAAAGCAATGCCAAAAACAGTAAAAAGAATTGCTGTTTTGGATCGTACAAAAGAGCCGGGAGCTAATGGTGAGCCTTTATATATGGATGTTCGTGATATTTATTACGAAAAAGAAAATGCACCTATTATCGTTGGCGGACGTTATGGGCTTAGCTCAAAAGATACAACGCCTGCTCAAATTATTTCGGTTTATAATAACTTGAAACAAAAAGAACCCAAAAATCAATTTACCATTGGTATTGTTGATGATGTAACTTTTACTTCCTTACCGCAGTTGCCGGAAATCAGTACGGTACCCGAAGGTACTTTTGAAGCAAAGTTTTACGGTTTGGGTTCAGACGGTACCGTTGGTGCAAACAAAAACTCAATTAAAATAATCGGTGGTTCTACCGATAAATATTGTCAAGCATATTTTGCTTACGATTCAAAAAAATCAGGCGGTATTACTATTTCGCACCTGCGTTTTGGTGATTCTTTAATCCGTTCTACTTATTTGGTAACTCAGCCTGATTTTGTTGCATGCCATGTTCCTGCATACCTGAAAAAATACGATATGCTAAAAGGCATGAAAAAAGGTGGAACTTTCTTGCTGAACAGTATCTGGGATGTTGAAGAAACAAAAAATCAACTTCCTGACCACATGAAAAAGTTCTTGGCAGAGAATGATATAAAAATGTACATTATCAATGCTACAAAAATTGCACATGAAATAGGTTTAGGTTCACGTACCAACACCATTATGCAATCAGCTTTCTTTAAAATTTCCGAAGTAATTCCTTACGATAAAGCTGTTGAGGAAATGAAGAAAGCCATTGTGAAATCATTCTCTAAAAAAGGAGATGAAGTGGTAAACATGAACTATAAAGCTGTTGATAGAGGAGGTGATGTAACAGAAGTGAAAATTCCCGAAGAGTGGAAAAATATTGAGTTAAAAGACGAAAGCACAAATGGCGACCGTCCTGATTTTATTAAAAACTTTGTTGATGTAATTAAT
>JAKIUH010000173.1 GCA_021647685.1 Bacteroidales bacterium | reverse complement strand
TAAGATACGAACCTATGGTATTGATCGTATCTCGGAGCTATCGGTTAGCGAAGAGACATTTAAGAGAACCAAAGCCACAGAGGCAAGAGCCAATTTTAATAGTATTATTGGATTGGTTTACTCATTTGGGAAACGAGAGAAAGTGGTTTTGTCTTTTGTTCCAAGGCAAGGTCGTTATGTAAAATCCTTACCACTACACCATTCACAAAAAATATTGATAGATAATGAGAAAGAATTACGAATTTCTCTTTTTGTGATTCCAAATTATGAGCTATTTCAGCAGATACTAATGTTGGGGGCGAATGTGAAAGTTTTGGAGCCAAAGTGGTTGGTAAAGGAAATTAAAGGGAAGTTAAAAACAGCTTTAAATCTCTATTAATTAGTTAGATATGAAGAGTATTAATCAAAATCATTATTACAATCACGGTATTGATACAAAAGTTGCATTTGTATTTAGCGCGCCAGGAAAATTAGAGCTTTATAATAACCGTCCAGTTGTTGGGGAAACGGGTGTAATACTAGAAAATCTTTTGAAAAGAATTAAGATAGATGAGTTTAATGGCTTGAATGATGAAATTAAAATTAATCGATATAAATTTAGGATAACTAATAGTTGGCCAGAACCTTTGTATAAGAAAAAAAATAATCGTACTGAGGCAAAAGTTACAGAACTAAGAGAAGAAAAAAACAAGAAACGATTACTAAAAGAATTAGGAGATATCGAAAAATACATTTTTGTTTTTGGAAAATCTTTTTCTAACATTTCTGCAACCTTTGGTTTTAAAACCTTACAAACATTGCATTGTTCATGCGAAAAATAGAACAATACTGCATCTTCTTTCTCTAAAACTTCATTAAATTGCTCTAAATTCTCTATTGTTTCAATCATTTTTATATCCTTTTTGTTTTGGGCTGCAAAATTAGAAAAGCTTTTTTAATATCAAAATAAACCTGTATTCAACATTACCAAAGTGCAGTTTTCTACTGTTTCAATACCTTTCTCCTTAGCCATTTGCTTTAATTCAGGATTTTCCGTTCCGGGATTAAAAATAATTCTTTGTGGGTTTAAGCCCAAAATATAATCATAATATTCAGGCTGCCGAGCAGTTCCAATGTACATTGTAACTGTATGTATATCACTTACTTGTGGTTTACCTCTGATTATTTCAATTTCCCCGATTTTTCCTTCTCTAATACCTTGTGCTATCACAGGGTGTCCGTTTACATTTAGCAAACGAACTGCTTTATTTGAGAATCTTTCTGACTTTGGACTTGCCCCAATTACTATTGTTTTTTTCTGCATTAAATTTTATTTTGATTTTTAAATAACAAAAAGGAGAATTCTAAACTTCTAATTAGATAGTTTTATTTATAAGAACTACCGCATAAGCCGAAACCCCTTCTTCTTTCCCGTTAAAACCCAATTTTTCGGTAGTTGTAGCTTTAATACTAATATCTTCAATATCAATATTTAATACAGATGATAAAATTTTCTGCATCTCCGGTATTTTGTCTTTTATTTTTGGTTTTTGGAGTACAATTGTGCTATCAATATTTCCGATTTCCCATGATTTTTTAAGCAACAACTCATTGGTTTTTTGAAGCAGTATTTTACTGTCAATGCCTTTTAATGACGAATCATTATCAGGAAACTGAAAACCAATATCGCGTAAATTAGCTGCACCTAACAGCGCATCGCAAATAGCATGAATTAATACATCGCCATCGGAGTGTGCAACAGTTCCCTTATAATGCTCAATTTTAATACCTCCGAGTATGAACTCTTCTCCTTCTTTTAAAGCATGAACATCGTAACCGAAACCTACTTTAATTCTCATTTATTCCGTTGTTGTATTTTTTGAATTATTTTTATTCATGTTAAATGTAAGCGAAAATCTTAAAGTATTTTCTAAAGGATTCCGTTGTTGTGTGGTAATTAAATAGGCAAAATCCATTTGAAATACATTTAGTTTTAAGCCTATTCCAACCGTAAAATATTTCCGGTTTCCTTTGGTTTCATGTTCGTAAAAATATCCTGTTCTAAGTGCAAACATTTTATTGTACCAATATTCTAATCCTGTTGAAAGCATAATCTCTCTAAGTTCTTCTTTTCCGCCTCCCGGAGCATCATAAAATGAGTGCCACATACCTACCGGAACCGAAACATTGGGGTCAATTCCGGCAATAATATTATCGGGAGATGTTCCGTTGCCGTCATAAATTGGTGGAGTAGGTATTAAAAGTTTATTGGCATCCATACCAAACATTAATTGATTATATTCATCAAAATTATAAGTAAATGTTCCGCCAAGTCTTAAATTTGTCGGGATAAAATTTGATTCTGAATCATCGGTATAAGAAATTTTGCTTCCAATGTTTGAAATATTCATCCCAAAGGACATGTTTGCATCCTTTTTTGCTACTTTTATATCTTTTGTGTAATAAAGAGCAATGTCTCCTGCAACCGACTGCCCCGCATGTGTTGGCGAATTATTACTATAAATACCTCCTGTAAGATTAGAGTAAATATAACGCAAAGCAATGGCACCCGAAAAATTATCGGTAAACAACATTGAATAAGAAGCATCAATTGAAAATTCGTTGGGATTAAAATCTCTAAGTGTTTCACCGGCAAAATCAGTAAAAGTTATGTTTCCTAATGAAAAATATCTTAAACTCATGGCTACTGCTTGTCCTCTGCTAAATTTTTTATATGCCGACAGATAGGTTAAGCTTATATCGGGCACCAATGCCTGTAACCAGGGAGTATATGAAATACCCACTGCAAAGTCATCTTCTGCCATTGAGTATTTTGCAGGATTCCAGAACATTGAGTTTACATCTGGGCTGGTTGCTACGCCTATATCCCCCATACCTCCTGCTCTTGAGTCCGGGGTTATGGTAAGAAATGGCACCGCCGAAGTAATCGTATTTACTCTTCCATCTAAATCAGCAATTGAGATTTGAGATTTTGTAAGAACTGTTGAGCTTAAAAACAGAAACTGAATTAATAAGCTTTTTAATAATAAGTTTTTCATTTCCTTCTTTTTACTTATATGTTTTGGTTTATACTAATGGTATTAAACCTAAACTGAGCGATTATAATACTGAAAAATGTTAATATTCTCTAAAGGAGATTATCGACCTTAATCAAAATTCATAATCGCTCAATTTAGTTTAAAGTCTAATAACGACAAAAGAATAGTTTTATTTTGACAAAATCAAAATATTAATAACTTTTCTGTATAATTAGCATACTCATTATTTTCAGTACGGACACTGATTTTGTAAAAATATACTCCTCTACCTATTTTATTTCCAAAATCATCTTTCCCATCCCAAGGAATACCTTTTATTCTATATCCTTGCGTAATTGTTTCTGTATGAATGCTTTTTACAATTCTTCCATTTACTGAAAATATTTGAATCAGTATTGTTAGTAATTGATTGGGGCGATTGTGCTCAAAAAAGAACGAAGTATGGGTGCTAAAAGGATTTGGAAAATTTAATACGTGAGCAATTTTAAATTCACCTGCATCGGCAACAGTAAAAAGTATTGAATCCTGCGATGAATTGTTATAAACATCCCAAACTTTTAGGCTAAGTTTATGTTCTCCGGGCGATAAATTATTTAGTGGATATTTGATACTACCTTTAGTGAAATTATCAGTTTCCGATTCGTAAAAATCATTTAATTTGAACTGCATATTAGGGTCATCATCAATAATTGCCGAAATATCATGCCCGATACCGCTTCCTGTTGTATTTATACCACTTTCATCTTCAACAAATGCTAAAATTAGAGGATTATTATCTGTAATTCCGCCGGAAACAAAACTTTCATCATTTAGATAAAGTTTTATTTTTGGTCCTGCTTTGTCTGTATATCCAGAATTTGAGGTGGAACCAATGAAAATACTTTTATCATATCCGAATGCGTCTTTTCCGCTTTGTGCGTTAAAAGCGTAGTAGCTAATTTTTCCTGTATCAATATTATACTTTATATCTTTGGGCACAATAAAACTAAATTTGAATTTACCTCCGCTAACACTTGCTTTTCCTTTAAAGATTTTGCTATTTTGTGTATGATATTCAAAAACACCTTCACCATCATTATCTAATGTTTTTATTAGTTTAAATTTATCAAAAATACTGGGAAAAACTAAGCCGTTAAACTGATTGTCTGCTTGCCCGTTTGGATCTTGAATAATTCCTTCAATAGTAATTTTATCAAAAGCTTTTAGCGTATCTGTTACATGATTGGTTGTATTGTTTTTAACTGATGTAGTAATAATATTTTGCTGAGCGTAGCTCAATGGTAAAGCAGGATCACCTAAAAGTGTAAAATTTCGCTTGTTTATTCCGCTTCCTGATGCATTTTTTGTTAAACGCATTATATCTCCCAAACGGTATTTTTTACCGCTCACAGTATTTTTTTCAAATACGTACTTATAAAAATTTTTGTTTAAGAAAAAATTTGGCGATGCATAAACCAAACGGGTTGTAGAAAATAAGGCAACTGCACCACCGTTTTTATTTAAAAATACATATTCGCCGGCAGTAGTCATTTTGTAATTATCAAAACGGCTAAATTCACAAGTTGCGGTCATAAAAACAAATAACTTGTATGGGTTTACCCATTTATTAATTTGGTCAACAGTTATAATTCGTTCTTCTGCCAAACCACTTTCACCACCATGTCCGGTATAATTAATGAGCAATACACCTCTGCTGATGTTATCGTCGATTGCTTTATTTACCTCGGGGTATCTTTGTCCTAAAGAGGAACTTTCCTGTTTATAGGCATCTAAATATATTTTATCGATATTGAAAACAGGATAATTATACCTTACTTGTTGCGTCAGTTGATCGGCTTGCCACATATGCAAAGCATTATCTTCATCATCGGCTATAAAGCAAATTTTATTACGCCATTCGCCCATTGATTGTAAATCCAAATACATTTTTATTTTATTGACAGCTGTTTGTGCTTCGGAATTATTTTTTACAGGTAGCCGCCCAATGCCAATATCTACTAATCCTGATGAGCCGCCTTCATTATCGTCAAGTAAGCCGAAAAAATCATCGGTAACAAATGATTGGGTCGGGCTTAGTGAATTTTCTGATTGATAAGTAGGGATAAAATTAGTATTTCCTTGAAATTGATGCCGGTTATCAAAAGAACCGTCGCCAAATAGCAATAAATATTTGGGAATTTCTTCACTGTTATTTGCCCTGTCGTAGAGCATTTTTATAAAATTTCTAATGGCTGACACATCCGGTGCACCCGAAGAAAACTCATTATAAACTTGTTCTGTACTGATTAAATGAACAATAAGTCCGTCCCTTTCTTCGTGAAGATTTTTTAATTGCCGGGCATAAGTCAAAAATTCAGGCGGGCTGATAATTATCATATCGCCGCGATTTATTCCGTGTAAGTTCTGATTCGCAATTTTTCCTACATCATTACCTTCAAATTCCGGGCTTAAAAAATCACTTCCGTCAAAAGCAATAAATCTGAGTAGGGAATCTGTTGCTAATTTAAAACGTATTGTATTAGTACTGTAATCAGCCGATACTATTTTGGGATGACTAAAATCACTAATGTTCCATATCGTTACATCTGTTCCTGCACCTGAAATTATAAACTCACTTACAGCACCTGTTGCTACTGATTCAATACTTTGAAAAGGCATTTGTTGTCCTGTAAATTTAAGTAACCGCTCTACATTTAGAGTTATATAATCTAACCAAGCCTTAGCCGAGGCGGTGCTCTTGTTGTATATAATATTTACAGATAATTCATTCCCTCCGTTTGATATTGTTCTATAAAGCTCTTTTTTTTGGGCTGCATAAGTAGCAATATAATTATAGCTAACCGCTGGAAATGTAGTTGTGAATGAACTGTTCTGGATACGAATTGAAAATGAACTGGAAACAGGAGAACGTGCTAATAGAGAGGTGTTTAGTTTTATTTCACTTCCTGAAATCATGTTTGGGAAATTAAAATCAAAAGTATATTCTGTTTGATAATCAAACAACTCATTAACCCAGAGTCTTCCTGAAAGCAAAAGATTTATGGAGTCAATTTCGTGATATGCAAAATCATTGAAACTTGTTATGGTTTTTGTTGCCGATGCCGTTGATTGTTGCTCCGGTTTAATCGTGTTATCTTTTCCGCTGTTGTAATCATCCGTTAAAAAGTAATATGCATAATCTGAATATAAGTGTAGTTTTTGCATGAATATTTTGTTAATACTGTCATATTCCCAATGAATTGGTCCCGGAGCATAAAATAAAACAGCATTATCTTTTATTTGAATATCAATTTCTTTTAAATCATCAATTTGTTCTGTATTATTATAAAATGAAAGCATGGCTCCTCCATTACCAAAAATACGTATGTTTTCAGGATTATTTATACCTGCATTTTTTAATTCTTCAAAACTGATTTTATAGACACCGCTTTTTTTTAATTTAATTTTTATCCAATTACCTGTTGCCAAAACAGAGTTGTTTGCATATCTTTTTTTAAATTTATTAATATTTTTTTGTTCGTAGGGTGTTAATTCTATTTTAAAACTTTTAAATTTATATATTTTTCCGTTTTGTTTTTTAAAAGGGAATACTGTGATTGAGAGATAGGGTTTTTTCCGAATAAAGAAAATCTTGCTTTGAAAATTTAAATCTTCACTTATTTTTCTTGAAACAAGAAACGATTCTTTTTCGTCTAAAGCCAGTAAGCTAATGTCTTTTATCGAGATTTTAAAATGATTATCCGGTATAGGAATTAATTCTGTGTAAACCGGTAAAAAATCATCTCTAAAGTTAAAATCTGCATTCCTAAAATTAAAATATTGATATATTTGTTCGTTTTTATCCTTAAATTGAGTGCTTTTTATATTAGGCTCCCATTCTATGGTCCTTGATAATTCGATGGTTTGTGCCGATAACTTTGCAAGCGACAATATGTAAATGATAAATATTACTATATATTTATGGTACATCATTTGAATATATTACTATTGTTTTGTAAAATTTATTAAATTATGACTGATAAAACTATTTTTTACAAATTTACGTTATTAGTAAACAATCAAACATATCATTTGTAGAAATTCAGTAAATATAAAAAATTAAATTAAATTAAATTGAGTTTGGCTAGTACAATATGAGTAAACTAAAACCAGTAATAATTATTTTGTATTTTATTTTAATAAAATACTCAATAATTGGACAAGACGTACAATTTTCGCAATTGTTTGCCGACAGGCTCTATCTAAATCCAGCTTATGCAGGTACTGATTATTGTCCAAGGGTGAGTTTGTCGTACAGAAATCAGTGGCCGGGTGTACAGTTTCCCTATCAAACTTATTCGATTAGTTACGATCAATATTCAGAAGTTTTGCATGGAGGCTGGGGTTTCCGAATGATGAAAGATGATCAAGGAGGTATTTTTAACCAATTTAGTGCAGACCTTATTTATGCACATCAAGTAAAATTTAAAACAAACAGTTCAGTTAGTTTTGCTTTTCAAGTGTCTGTTTATCAGCGAAGTGTAAATAATTCAGACTTGATTTTTGCTGATATGATTGACCCCCGTTATGGAGTAATTTATTCAAATACCGAAAATATTAACATCCAGCCTTTATTAACTCCTGATTTTTCTACAGCCATACTTTATAAGTTTAAAAATTATTTTGCAGGTGTTAATATAAGTCATATTCCTCAAAATATTGTTCAAGACCATAATGTTTACTTACCTATGAAGATGACCCTTCATGCCGGAGCAGCATTGCCTGTTTTTAAAAGTGACCCTAAAAATCCGGTGTATGTTTTTGAACCAAATATATTGTATGTACGCCAGCAAAGTTTAAGCATGCTTTATTATGGCATGTATTTTGACGTTTCACAAGTAGCAGTAGGTGCATTTTTTCGTCAAGATTTAAAAATGCATTTTGATGCAATAATTTTATCATTTCATATGGATGTCAAACAGATGAAAATTGGGTACAGTTATGATGTCACTTTATCACGCTTTTTAAAGCATTCATGGGGGACACATGAACTTTCACTCGTATATTTATTTAATTGTAGAAAAAAAATTAAGGATTACGGTACAATAAGTTGTCCTGATTTTTAGTTATATTTGCATAAAATAATAAAAAGTAAACTATGAAGATTATATCAAACTTATTGACGATTGTACTTTTTGGTATTTTAATATCGTTAAGCGCTT
Source organism: Bacteroidales bacterium (assembly GCA_021647685.1). Taxonomy (GTDB): domain Bacteria; phylum Bacteroidota; class Bacteroidia; order Bacteroidales; family NBLH01; genus NBLH01. The sequence goes on along the minus strand of JAKIUH010000173.1, from coordinate 498 downwards.
GCTTTGGAGGAGCTAGTAAAGGAATTGGTACAGAATCCTCTACCACAGGATGGCCCTACAATGATCCTGATATGGGGCGTTTTGAAGTTGTTCCATACATAGAGCAGGAAGCCGGTCCGGGATTAGTTTTAATTGAAGGGGGTACCTTTGTTATGGGGCGAACCGAGCCGGATGTAATTTACGATTGGAACAATGTTCCGCGTAGGGTTACTGTAGCTTCTTTCTATATGGATGAAACCGAAGTAAGAAATGTTGATTATCGTGAGTACTTAAACTGGATTAAAAGAGTTTTTGTCAGCTATCCACAGGTGTATTTAAAAGCTTTACCCGATACATTGGTTTGGCGAAAACGTTTAGCTTATAACGAGCCTTATGTTGAATATTATTTTAGACATCCTGCCTATCATAATTACCCTGTTGTTGGGGTTAGTTGGTTGCAAGCAACAGACTATTGTGCTTGGCGTACCGACCGTGTTAATGAAAAACTGCTAAATGACG
>JAKIUH010000172.1 GCA_021647685.1 Bacteroidales bacterium | reverse complement strand
GTCCATTGCTTAATCATAACTTTTCACATTCTTCATCGTTTTCATCATCTAAATTTAGTTTAAAACCGTCTGAAGATTTAAGATTTGTATTATCTTCATGTTTGTCAACTTTAATATCTGTACTAATTATATTTTTTTCTTCCGGCTCAGTTTTTGTTTTTGTTGTGGTTTCATTTTCGTAATTATTCGTTTCCTCTTTTGATTTTTCAAGTTTAAAAAAACCGGTAAGCTTACCTAACTTATCTGCTAGGGCATTTAACATTTCGACATTGGTAGCTAATTGTTCTGCACTTCCGGCATGTTCTTGTGTAATATTATTTAATTGTTGAATAGCATTATTAATTTGCTCAGTACCTGCTTTCTGTTCGATACTTGCATTGGTAATTTCTTGAACCAATTGTGCCGTTTTTTTAATATCCGGAACTATATTTTCAAGCAATTCTGCTGATTTTTTTGCAATAGCAAAACTTTTATTTGTTAAATCACCAATTTCATTGGCAGCATTTTTTGAATTTTCAGCTAATTTTCCTACCTCGGCAGCAACTACACCAAAACCTTTACCATAAACCCCTGCACGGGCAGCCTCAACAGCCGCATTTAAAGCCAGAATATTGGTTTTAAATGCAATATCACCTATAATTGAGGTTTTATTAGCAATTTCCCCCATTGATTTACTTGTATTTACCACATTTTTACTGCTATTTTCAATTCCTTCGGCAGATTTTCGAGCAATATTATCAGCAAATTTTGCATTTTCAGCATTTTGATCAATTATTGCAGTCATTTGTTCCATAGATGCAGAGACTTCTTCGGCTGATGACGCTTGTTCTGCAGCTCCTTCTGAGAGTTTTATTGCAGTTTCTTCAATACGTGTGCTTGAATCGTACAAATCTTTGGATGTTTTAATAATACTTTTTAAAACTTCTTTAAACTTTAATTTTGTATTTTCAAGTGATTGAGTGAGCTCTGATAATTCATCATTATCCTTACTTTGATCTTTAAACGTTACATTTAAATCTCCATCTGCAAATTTTTTTGTAAGTTCCGATAAATTGGTAATACGTTTCACCAATTTCCCCATAGAGTAATATGCAAGAATAAGTGCTGTTAAAATTAAAACAAGACCACCTATTATTCTCTGAAACAATGCTTTATAAATATCAGCAAACAAACTGCTTTTTTCAATTGAATAGATTAAATGCCAGTTGTTTCCATTGCCTTCAAATACAAGGGGTTCAAGTATATTAATGTTTTCATTGTATTCAACAACGGTATTACTGCTATTTAATTTACTTGCCAGAAATGACAGACTATCAATTTTGCTCAGGTTCTTACCTACTAAATCTTTATTGGATGTATTTCCAATAATCATATCAAAATGTGAGCTAAGTATCACCGACTCATTTGATTTTATCAAATTATCCTGCATTAAATACCCTTGTATCCAGCTAATTGAAATATTAAACCAAGTAGCACCCAATACTTTATTATTTTTATGAATTTGCCTTAAATAAGAAATAACCAAATCGTTTTCACCATTTATCGTATTAAAGTAGGGCTCAACAATTGTATCATGTTTGGTTTTTAACTTTAATTTATCATATAAACCATATTTTAATCGATAATTCCGGTTAATTACCGGAACAATTTTATTGCCTTTTCGCTCAACACTTATTAATAAATAGTTTGGGTTTGTTTGTCCGGTTTCTCTATCAATATATGTATTGGGTTCCAGAAGGAGATGAGAGCTGGTTATAACAGGGTTATTGTTTAAGAACTCTGTATTTAGCTCAATAATCTTTTCAATATCGAAAACAAAATGTTGGTTTTGATCAAATGCCGATTTATAAATTCCTTCAAAAGCCGTTAGTGAAACAAAAGTACCATTCAGCTTTGTTTTTATTTTATTTGAAATATCTTTCATTACAATAGTTGCATCGTTAACAGCAACTTTTTTTGAGAAATTTTGATACTTAATTGTATATACAGACATAACAAACCCCAGGGGTAGCACAATACTAACTGTTAATGTAATAATCAATTTTCTTTTTAAAGATTTTTTTGCCATACATTTTAAAATTTTTCAAATTCGTCATCACTTTCATCATCTAAGTTTAATTTAAAACCCTTTGATGAATTAAAATCATCCTTTATATCCTCTTTCTTTATTTCTTTAATTTTAGGTTTAGGCACTGTCTTTTCCTCTTTTTTTGTCTCTTCTACAATAGCAGTTTTATTTTCAGGTTTATCCTGCTGAATTCTTTTCTTTCTACCTTCGGTTTTTTCAAGTTTAAAAAATCCGGTAAGTTTGCCCAATTTATCAGCTAAGGCATTCAGTACTTCAACATTAGTAGCCAGTAATTCAGCACTTCCAGCATTTTCTTGGGTTACATTATTTAATTGCTGTATGGCATTATTAATTTGCTCTGTACCGGCTTTTTGTTCAATACTTGCATTAGTAATTTCTTGAACTAATTGCGCTGTTTTCTTAATATCCGGTTCTATTTGTTCTAATAAATCACCGGATTTTTTAGCAATTGCAAAACTATTATGCGTTAACTCGCCAATCTCGTTGGCTGCTTTTTTTGAATTTTCGGCTAATTTTCCTACTTCGGCAGCCACCACGCCGAAACCTTTTCCGTGTATCCCCGCACGTGCTGCCTCTACTGCTGCATTTAAAGCTAATATATTGGTTTGAAAAGCAATATCTCCGATAATTGAAGTTTTATTTGCAATTTCACCCATTGATTTTGTAGTCAACAGCACATTTTTACTACTTGCTGCAATTCCTTCTGCAGATTTTTGTGCAATAGTATCGGCAATTTTTGCATTTTCTGAATTTTGATCAATTATAGCTGTCATTTGTTCCATAGAGGCTGAAACCTCTTCTGTGGACGAAGCTTGCTCCGAAGCCCCTTCAGATAATTTAATGGCAACCTCCGACAAATCGGTACTTGACGAGTAAAGTTTATCGGTAGTTGCTTTTATACTTCCTAAAATATTGGCAAATCGTTCAATCATATCTTTTAAAGAATCGTTTAATTCTCTAATTTCATCATTCCCCTCATCATTAAACGCTACATTTAAATAACCTTTGGATATACGTCGCGTAATTGTTGCCAAGTTAGCTATTCTGTGTATCAAATTTTTTGAATAATAATAGGTAACAAATAATGCAACAAATAGAATACCCACAGCAAAAGCAACCCGTTTAAACAACTCTAAAAAACTTTCTTTCAGAACAGATTTAATAGGAACAAAAATTTTAATATATAAAGGCTCTTTTAATGTTCTAAAAATAATTGGTACAAAAAACTTGAAATAGCCGTTTTCAATAGTTACTTTTTCAGTTTTTGAAGTTAAAAATTCTAAATCTGATTTGTTTGAAGAAAGCTGCCTAACATTCTTTCCTATTAAACTACCGTCTTTATTATTTCCAATAATCACACCTTTTCCCGTAACAATACTTATTTCAGCAGAATTATCAAAAAGTGACTTATTTTTTATATAATCTTGTATCCAGTTAATTGAAATATCAGTACCGGTAAGCCCTACAATTTCGTCTTTATACATGATGGCATGCCCATAAGTAACCATTAATATAGAGTCTCCATCAATGACATCATAATAAGGCGGAAGTAAAAAGTACCCATCTCCTTGTTTAAGGGTATCTTTTATGTTTGATTTAAAATGATATTCGAGATAATGCAAGGAAGAAAATTTACCATTCACTTTAGCATCGCCAAAGAGGACTAGATTTTCGTTTAAAGCTCCTGTTTCAGGTAACATTATCCTACCCGGAAAGTAATTATTGTAAATATCCAAAATGTGTTCATTACGACTAATTATTTTTCTGTTAATTTTATGAATTTCAGGCACACTCAAACCACTAACTCCTTCTTCTGTAAATAAGGATGATTGGATTTCGGCAAAATTATCAACAGCTGCAAAAGCTTTAGAAAATTTTTCATAAATATCATGGGCATATGCATTCGCATGTTCCAGGGCTTTTTGAGTGGCAATTTCTTCAGCAAAATTTTTAAATTTAATTCCCGAAACAATCATCAAAACAACTATTGGCAGAAATACTCCTAAAAGAATTATTTTGAGCATATGCCTTTTTATAGAGCCTTTTTTATTATTTTCCATCTATTCAAAATTTTTTAAATTTATTATCTTGTATAATATCATCATTGCGATTTAAAGTATAACTTCTGATATTTTTATAAGATGCTGCACTGTTTTCTTTAAATATTCTTTCATATTATTGCTTTCATTTTTTATTAATACAGGCTTCTTTTATTATGTAAATATTAGGTTTAAAACTTGATACTCCAATTGAGTTTTTCTGCAGAGGCGCTATATGCACCAAAATTTGCAGCTACTAATTCAGCATTTTAACATTGTCTAGGTTACAAAATTTAACTGTTGCATAAAAAAGAAATACATTATTTAGAGAATTTAAACTACCAAGGCAATCAGAATATTCCCTAGTTGCTTTACTATCAGCTTTTAAACATCCTGCTTGTATTCTATTCAGTTGTTCATTGGTAAAGTTGATACTTTTATCGGAATTGATATTATTACTGGGTATATTGCCATAGGTATTCACTGCAACAAAAAGACAGTAAAGTTTGTATTTTACTTGATAAACACATTCATCGGCTGCTTTTTCCATATTGTTTTGTGCCAGTTCTACTGAAAATTTTTGAAAACGGATAGCTGAAATAATAAATAAAACTATTGGAGGTATTAAAATACTTAAAATGATAATTAGTAAAATTTGTTTCTTTATAAAGCTGGACTTTTTCATAAGCCAAAAGTTAAATTACCGTTGCATTTGTTTAATGCTCAAATATCAGCAGAAATAATTTTTACAATTACTGATATTTTAGCTAAATTCTTCCATAGTGCTTTTTATTTCGGTATTAAACATTTTATCCATATCAAGAACCATAATAAACTGTTCATTGTGTTTGATAATTCCGGTAACAAAATCTGATTTAAACTTAATTCCAACACTCAAAGGCGGTAAAATTTCTTTTTCGTCAACTTCAATTACATCATGAACAGAATCAACAATTGCGCCCACATCGGTAATATCGTCATCAATCATTACCTGTAAAACCAAAATGCTTGTTTCTTTGGTATAATCCGTAATAGGGAAATCAAAGTTCATTTTAATATCCATTACTCCCAGCACACTCCCACGCAAATTAATAACCCCTTTTAAATATTCAGGCGATTTAGGCACCTTAGTTATAGGAACAAGTTCCAGAATGTTCAAAACTTTACTTACATGAACAGCAAAACGCTCGTTATGCAGTTGGAATGTTAAATATGAATTGGTAATTTGTATCTCCTCGTTTGCCATAATCAAAATTAGTTTTTAAACGAAAATTCATTAATAATTTTGTTTGTATCTAATACTAATGCAATGGTGCCGTCACCAAGAATAGTTGCACCGGATATTATTTCATGATTTTTATAAAGTTTTCCTAAAGGTTTTAAAACTGCCTGATATTCACCTACCACACTATCAACCACTAAACCTATTTTTTTGTCTTCGTACTTTACCAAAACCAGTTGTTCAACCTTTAAAGGATTGCCTGGTATGTCAAATTCATCACGTAAATAATAAAAAGGTATTTGTTCTCCGTCAACTACAACAATATTGTTAAATGCATCTTTAAATGTTTCATGCTTGTAAGCATAAATTTTATTTACCAAATTAAGGGGTAATACATACTTAGTATCGCCAATAACCACTAATAATCCATCAATAATTGACAAAGTTAAAGGTAATTTTATGGTAATTGTTGTTCCAATATTTTCTTTTGATTCTAATTCAACCGAACCGCGAATTTCATCAATTTTGCGTTTTACCACATCCATTCCTACCCCACGACCTGAAACATCGGTTACATTTTTGGCTGTTGAAAATCCCGGAATGAATACTAAATCAAGGATTTCTCTTTCGGAGAGTTTTGCATCCGGTGCGATAATCTCTTTATCAATGGCTTTTTGTTTTACTTTTTCAAGGTCAATTCCTCTTCCGTCGTCTTGGATTTTAATCACTACATTTGCTCCGGAATAAAATGCTTTAAAGTAAATCATTCCTTGCGGAGTTTTCCCTTTTTTTATACGCTCGTCTTCGGGTTCAATTCCATGATCAACACTGTTCCTTATAATGTGCATCAAGGGGTCTGTTAAACCTTGTATTAGTGTTTTATCCAGTTCTGTTTCGGCACCTTCGGTGATAAACTCAATGTTTTTATTAAATTCAGTTGATAAATCTCTAATAAGGCGATGAAAACGCGTAAGCATTGTTTCAATAGGGATAAGTGAAATACTGAATGCAGTATCTCTTAATTGCCGGGTAATATTTTCAATATTTTCTGCCAATAGATTTAGTTCATAAACCTGATTTTCTTCAACATATAAACTAAGGCTAGCTTGTGTGGTAACCAGTTCAGAAACCAAATTCATCAACTGATCTATTTTATCTGAAGAAACACGAATACTGGCAATTATATTTTCTTTGGTAAAAACTTTTAACTTTTCATTAACTGTAGCAACTACTGATTTTTTTTGATTAGCAATATCTTTGAGTAATGATTTTATCACTGCAGGGTCAAAATGATTTTTCTTTTGATACAGTTCTTGAATTTTTTCAACAAAATCCTCATTTGCCAGGGCATCAAAATCAGCAATTTTTTTTACTTCAATTTCACTTTCATCTTCTACGAAGATGAATACATCCTGAATTTCATTTAAACTAACATCGGTAACCATAAAAACTTCCCAAGCCGTATAACATTTTGATGAATTAAATCGCGACAGCATAGGGATTTTATTGGTACGGGGAAATACCAAACTTTTTGTTCCTAACGAACATAATTCATCAATAAGGTATAAAGGATTTGTTCCATTATCCATAATGGACTCATTGGGTGCAAAATATATATATATTGTTTGCAGATTGCTTTTCGTTTCCCCTTCAAATTGATTGTCTCCCGTTACCTTTGGTTCAGCACCTTTTTTCTGTAAAATAGCATTTACTCTTTCAAACAGAATTTCATGATTCTTTTTAATATGCTCGTTATTTAATGCGTCTGCATTCAAAAGATTTCTCAGGTGGTCCACCGATGATAAGGTAACACTTAATAAATCTTCGGTGACGGGAAGATTTCCATTACGAACCTCATCATAAATTGTTTCCAAATTATGTGTAAAATTGCTTATATCTTCAAAACCAAACATCCCGCCACCACCTTTCAGCGAGTGCATAATTCTAAAAACTTCGGCTATAAGTTCGTTATTTTTAGTATCTTGTTCAAGAGCTAAAACGGCAAGCTCCAGATTATTGATTAAATCTGTTGCTTCTTCAATAAATTTTTTTTGAAAACTATCCATAAGATAAATAATTATCTGTTAAATGCTTTTTTTAACCAAATGCCAAAAGGTTTACATCCGGTAATTAAAATGTAAAAATCAGCGCATTACTTTATTAATAGCAGCTAAAAGTTTTGCCGGTACAAAGGGTTTTATAATCCAGCCTGTAGCACCTGCTTCTTTTGCTTCTACTTTTTTATCTCTTTGCGATTCAGTTGTCAGAAATAAAATAGGAATTCTTTTGTATGCTTCAATCTTGCGCACTTCGCGTATGAGCTCTATTCCGTTCATATTTGGCATGTGCAAGTCGGTTAATAATAAGTCTATTTCTTTTCCGTCAAAATGTGGTAATGCATCGGTTCCATCCGTAGCAATGATAACATTATAGCCGGCATTTTCTAAGGTAAAGCTTACCACTTCCCTGATACTTTCAGAATCATCTACAATTAAAATTGTTTTAGCCATAACTAGTTTAAAATTTTATTTTTTAAATTTTATAAAGTTTTAATAATTTTTAAAAATCCGGTTGTTTCCAGTAATGTATTTAACTCTCCCGAAAGGTCGATGTTAAAATTAATTTGTTTTTTGTGTTTTACACACGATTTTTTCATGGATAAAAGTAGTTGTATGGTTGACAAATCAATTACCGAAACTTCATTTAAGTTAATTTCTATTTCATCATAATTTTTTTCAATATCCTTAAACTTACCGACAATCTCTTCCAAATTACCAATTCCCAAATCGCCGGCAAGAAATATTTTTGCTCGCTTTTCTCCTTTTTTAGGTTTTTGTATTTTAAACTTTATATCTCCCATCAGATTTTTATTTAAGATTTTTAGGTATTATATAATTAGATTTTAGAAAAATTCAATATCGTCGTCGTCTTCCTTTTTATGTTTTTCGTTTTCTTCATTCATAATATTATCATGAATATCTCTTTGGCTTTCCATAGTATATCGTTCTTTCAGGCTTTCTAAATTATCGTCTAATTTCAAAGAGTCCGAATCGGATTTTATTGCCAAATAAATATTATTGAGTTCAATTATAATTTCTTCGATAACTTGCTCAAAAAAGTCATAATATTTTACTTTCTCAATAGATGCTTGTATGTTCATTGCCAACTGGTTACCCAGTTCCTTATTCTCATCTAGAATTTCTTTCACTTCAGAATTATCTTCATTCAAAACTTTGACTATTGAATAAATACTTTCGGCAATTCTATTGAGTTTATTCTTAAAATCTTTTTCATATTCTTCTGCAACAATAGTACCAATAGAATAAAGCTCATCATTCACATCATCATAATGACTTTTTATTAACTCTAAATCTTCCTGCACATTTTCGTTTATATCTTTAATTTGATATTTTAATTTGTCTAAACCGGGGATATTTGTATCTAAATTATCAAGCATTTTAAAAATTTCA
>JAKIUH010000171.1 GCA_021647685.1 Bacteroidales bacterium | reverse complement strand
TGTTATAACAAAGTCATATTTGCCAGACCTTAATTTGTTTAAAGCTTCTTTTCCATCTTCTGCTTCATCTATATACTTGTATCCTAGCTGTTCTAGTAAGCTTCTTATAATTCTTCTCATTGTTGCCATATCATCTACTACTAAAAATTTCGTTTCAGGTGGTGGTAAAGAACTTGGTGGTGATAGAGCTGCAATGGAAGCTGAAGTTAAAGAATTATCAATAAAACACAAAATAAGAAGCTTGATAATTATTACTACTTGATGATAAAAGCTTTTGAAACATATTATAAAGTTTTAAAGCCCAAAAGATGGATAACTGTGGAATTTCATAATTCTAAATCATCTGTATGGAATAAAATACAAGAAGCTTTATCGAAAGCTGGTTTTATTGTTGCAAGTGTTAAAATTTTGGATAAAAAAAAGGGAACCATCAATCAATCATATATACACGGAACAGTAAAAAGTGATTTAGTAATTTCCGCTTTCAAACCCAGCCAAAAATTTACAGAAAACTTTATAAAACAAGCAGGCGAAGGGCTTGAAATAGAATTTATCAATGAGTTTTTAAGCAATCTACCCGTAAAACCGACTATTGAGCGAACTGATAAAATGCTTTATTCTAAAATGTTGGCTTATTATATCCAAAGAGGTTATGAGATTAAATACGATGCCAAATCATTTTATAGTTTGCTTAAAGAGAATTTTGTACAAGAAGACGGTTTTTGGTTTACTACGCACCAAATAGAAGCCTATTTGGAATATAAAAAGAAAATGAAATTGGAGGGAATGGAAGATATAAAATCGGGCAGTCAATTGCTTTTTGTAAACGATGAAAAATCGGCTTTGGTGTGGCTGTATAATTTCTTGTCGGAGCCAAAAACATTTTCGGATATTTCTACGGCTTTTAATCAATTGGCAAATATTGAAGGCGATGAAGTGCCGGAATTAAAAGAAATGTTGGAACAAAATTTTATACAAGAAAACGGCAAATACCGCAGACCGCAAAACGAAACCGAGCATAACAGCATAACCGAAAAACGACAAAAGAATTTAAGGCGTGAATTTGAAACTTTATTGGTTCAAGCACAAACTGAAAAGAAAAAAATAAAATTGGTACGAAAAGAAGCATTGGCTTATGGTTTTGAGCTTTGTTACAAAGACAAACGATTTACAGATATTCTGACAATTGCCAAAAAATTAGACAAAAAAATATTGGAAAACAGCGGTGAGTTAAACGATTTTGTAGAAGCTGCCGAAATAATGGTTGAAGGAATAAAATAATATGCACTGGCAGAGTTTTATAGACATACGACTGAACTACGAAAACAATTTGCCTGTTTTAGTCATTGACCAAACGGGTGTTTTGTATGCCCCTGCATACCGGCATTGGCTTTCTGAAAAGGATATTGAGGTAAAACTTACCGATGAAATTATGGAAATCCGCAAGTTGGTTGATTACGACAAACAGGTTTTAATAATTACCGCCATTGAGGATATTCCTTTTTTTATTCGTAATAAAATTACACCTATTGCATTTTCTTACAACGATTTACCGCTTAACGGAGATATAAAACAAGCATTTAAAAACATAAGCACAAGTCAAATTGTCGAAATATTAGATTATGTGTTTGCTACTAATATGCATCAGGTTTTGTCGGCAAACGATTTGGAAAAAGTCTTGGAAAAATCTGAGCAATTTGCATCAACAAAACAGCTAAGCATACTTTCAAACCAAATAAAAAAAATACTGGCACAAGAAGCCGATACAAACAACATTTTACGTTTGGCAAAGCTTTGGGCTGAATTGATTTATTTGTCATACAAAACAGATAACAATGAATACAAGCAGTTAACCCAACAAGTTGATGCTTTTTCAGATACTTTTATCGATATCAAAGGAATGGAGCAAGCATTTTATGCTTCTACCCATAAAAAACCGAAAACCGTTGATAAAATATTGGCTAATATCAAAGCAGATAAACAAGAGAAAATTGCATTGATTTGTTTCGATTGTATGGGCTTTGCAGAATGGTATTTGCTCAAAGACTTTTTTAAAAATCAGCAATGGGAGTTTGAAGACAGTGCCGTTTTTGCTCTTTTGCCCACTTTGACATCAATATCCCGTTCGGCAATATTTCAGGGAAATACAGAGGTTTACAATTTAAAATATCCGGGCAGGAACACAGAAGCAAAAGCCTTTTCCGAATATTTCAAAGATAAAGAAACAAAATATTTTACCGAAGCTGATGAAATAAATTCAAACACATTGCTTGGTTACGAATACATCAGTATTTTGTATAATTTCTTTGATGAACTAAGCCATTCGGCACAGTTTCCACCAAACAAAGAAAGTAAAGAATTGTATTTTAAATCTGTGCTTGCTTATCTCGAAAAATCAAGCATAATACACGATTTTCAAATATTAATCGAAAACGGTTTTCAGATTTATATTTGTTCCGACCACGGTTCAGTGGTGGCAAAAGGCAATGGACGAAAAATTGAAAAATACCTTTCTGATGATTTTGCCAAAAGAGCGGTAATTGTAAATAAAGGAAATGAAGAGTTAATAAACGAACGGAAAGTAGAAATTCCTTTTGTAGAAGATAAAATATTGATTTTGCCCGAAGGCAGGACAATGTTTGCCAATAAAAACCAAATTGAAGTAAATCACGGAGGAACAACAGTTGAGGAAATGGTTGTGCCTTATATTAAAATGAAAAAGATATGATGGGATATGACAGACCGCTTAAACCCGAGTGGATATATAAAACATTGAAAAATATTGAAGTTGGTACAAAACCACAAGACTTTTACGATGCTTACAACGAAATAGCTGTTGAACTGACAGGAAAAGACGGAAGAAGAAAAACAAGGACCGTTTTGTTTCGCACTTTTATTTACAGCTTTCAAGAAAACACAGCCAGAATTGAGAATAATATATTAATTGAATTGAGCAAAAAACACGATTTTGAATATATGAAGCCTATCTATATGGCAATGTTTGTTTTGGATTATGAGATTTTGAAATATTTCACTCAAATGTTTTATAAAATATTTGACAGTTCGCAGGAAGTCAGTTCGGTGGCTTTAACAAAAAAGATGACAGAAACTTATGGAGATACCGAAATCGTAAAACGGTCAACAAGAGCTTTTTTGAAATCCCTAACCTATTTCGGCATTTTAGAAGCAAAGACAAAAAACACTTTCGAGCAAATAAACAAATCGGATTTAAACATTGAGCAAGTGGCAGATATTTTTAAACTATATGCGGTAGTTAACCACACCAAACAAATCAACCTGAAAGATTTTGACAAAACGGTTTTTGCCTATTACAACACACCGGATTTAACAGAAGCAGCAAATAAATACCATACGGAAAAATGGGAATATATAAGAGGAATTGACAGAGAATTATTAATGATGGAATAGCCAACGCTAAAAGCCATACACATTTGCAATTCGCATCAGCCAACACTTGACCCAAAATTGCAAAAGAGTATGTCTTTTGCCAACGCACCGAAAAAATGAAGATTGTAGCAAATTTGAAAGAGGATAATGATATAAACGAAAGAATGCCAGTGGGTAACAATGTATATAAGCCATTGGGTAATAAGTGGTTAAGTTGCAAATTATGAATATAAATAAACGACATAGTAAATTGGAAAGTTGGGTGTTTCAAAATGCCCAACGCCTCATATACTGGTCCGTTATTTTAAAAATGATGAATAAACTATTTTACTATTCAATTTTAGTGTTTGTTTTTTTAAACTCTTGTCAGGCAAACTCACAGAACCAAGAAAATAAATTAATACAAAAAGCCGAATTAAGTACTACACATATTTAAAACAGCAATTTACACAATTCAAATAAGGGTAAAACCCAATTAATGTGTATAAAATAAAGAACACAAAAAGCACCTTAGCCTATTCATATAAATAAGAATAAACTTTTTTAATTTGATTACTGCCTAAACTAAATTTTGGTACACTTTTCGCATGAACAAAGTAAAGTTTAATTATTTCTATGTTATTTGACTTTTACACAAAGAAAATAAAAGTATTTGTAGCTGAGGTATCGGAAGATGTCGTGCCGCTTAAAAACCTTTTAGAAAAGGTTTTAGAGCGGGCAGGGATGGTAGTGCTGTATCCTGATGCAAGCGATATAAAAAATGAAAAAGAATTTATCAAACAGACAGAAGATTTAATTCAAGCTGCTGATTGTTCAATTCATTTATTGGGAAAAGAACATCTAAATACAAAAATAGAAGAAAAAGAAATTTTTTTACAAGATTTTCAATTTACTACGGCACAGAAAAAAAGCGATATCCCCGAAAATGATTTTAAAGTATTTGTTTGGCATCCTGAGTCGGTTTCAGAAAACCATGTAGCACCCGAACAAGACCAATTTATCCGTTCTGTGCGCCAACGCATACACCATAACATGATTTTTTCCAATAAAAATTCAGCAATTGCTTTTGTAGAAGATATGCGTGCAGTAATGTATTCAGACAAGCACAGCCATTACGATATACACGAAACCGATTTGTTTTTTATTTATAATGAACTGGATGCCGATTCGGCAAACGGAATTATTGATTTAATTGCTGATGTTATTGATATTCGCAAAATAGAAATAACTTTAAGCGATGCGGTAGATTATTCGGAGTTAGTTGTTCAACAAATTGAAAAATCAAAGTTTGTGGTAATTTATTTTCAAAGGACAAGTGATTGGGCTGTTCCTTTTGTTCAACAAGTTTGGAAAAAAATAGGAGGAGCCTCCTCAAAAGTTCCTTTATTATTTATAGGAGATGCCAATATTGAAGAAAATGCATATCTTAATTTTGAGGCACCTATGGTAATTACGCAAATTGTTGCACAAGAATTAATACCTATTGAAATAAAAGTACAATACGATAAAGTAATTGAAGAACAAGAAGTTTGATGAAGGAAAAAATACGTCCATATCCGGGTTTGCGCCCATTTACCGAAGAAGAATCAATTTTCTTCAAAGGACGCGATTTACACATTCGCCAGATTATTAAACAACTGGAAGACAAAAAAATTACCATTATTACCGGAGCATCGGGCGACGGTAAATCATCGCTGGTTTACGCAGGAGTTATTCCCAATGCCCGTGCCGGATTTTTTCATGCCGAATACAACAACTGGCTAATTTGCGATTTCAGACCGGAACGTTCACCACTGACTAATCTGTCTGAAAGCTTGTCAAATTATATGAATTTAGATGCCCAATATGTTGAAAATGAATTAAAATTAGGATTTTCATCATTAGTTCAACTGTATAAAAATTCCGGTTTTTATATTGATAAAAGTAGCAAAAAATGGAAAAATGCCGATGAGGAGGAAAGAAAAATATTAAAATCAAAAGCAGCCAATTTGTTTATTCTTGCCGACCAGTTTGAAGAGTTTTTTACAAATCCGGAAAACTACTTAAACGGAGTTCCTTCCGAGGAAGCCTATTTAACCATTAATTTGCTTTTAGAAACTGCAAGTATATCTATTGTTGAAGATTTACCCATTTATTTGGTTTTTACCATGCGTTCCGATTTTATCAGCCAAAGTGTGGCATTTAAAGGTTTACCTGAATTTATCGGTTACAGTCAGTTTTTTGTTCCACGTCTTCAACGTAATGAGTTGCAGCAAGTTATAGAAGAACCCGCAAAATTAGCCGGAGGTAAAATATCAAAACGCCTTACCGAAACAATTATTAATGAATTACAAGAAGGCTTTGATCAGTTGCCAATTATCCAACACACACTCAGTCAGTTATGGACAAGTGCGCGAAATGGTGAAGACGAAATGGATTTGATTCATTTGGTTAAATTAGCCGGATTACCAACAAAATATTTAACAGAAAATGAACAAAAAGATTTTAACGTTTGGCTAAAATCACAAGAAAGTTTTAAACATGAGTTTTATAATCGTGCCAATTTGTCAAATGTTTTAAATACCCATGCCAATATTTTATACGAAACAGCTTATTTATATTATATGGAATTGGTTGAGTGGGGTGATAAAAACATTAGTGAAGAAGATGCCAAAATGATTATTAAAGTAGCTTTTCAATCGCTGACCAAAATAGATCAAGGAAGAGCTGTGCGTAACCGTGTAACATTAAGAGAAATAACGGATATAATCAATAAAGAGCACATTTCATACGAAACGGTATGCGGAGTTTTAAATATTTTTCGATTACACAAAAACAATTTTATTCGCCCTTATATTGAAGAAGAAGATGTTGAAAGCCAATTTTTATCGGCAAATACTGTACTGGATATTACCCACGAAGCCTTAATACGTAATTGGGATTTGCTAACATTTTGGGAAAATGAAGAAAAAGAAAATTATAATGATTTTTTAGATTTTAAAATTCAGTTACAAAGATGGTTAGATCATGATAAAGCCAAGGAATTTTTACTTCCATTAGGAACATTAGTGCATTTTGAAAAATGGTATAAAAAATTTCAACCCAATAAATATTGGATAGCAAAATACGATAAAAGTTTTGATCCGGTTGAAGAACAACTAGAAAGAGCCGAAATCTTGGCAGAAAATATACAGGAATATTTGCATGAAAGTCGTGAGGCAATAAAATCTATTGAACGCAGAAAA
Organism: Bacteroidales bacterium; assembly: GCA_021647685.1. GTDB lineage: Bacteria > Bacteroidota > Bacteroidia > Bacteroidales > NBLH01 > NBLH01. Next base: position 2,189 of record JAKIUH010000171.1, on the reverse strand, counting down.
AGAGTGCGGATGGTTGTTTATTTTATTATGTCTGTTTTTGTAATCGCAGTACTTTCGGGCTTTACATGGTGGGCAATGCAAGAAAAAAAACATGCCGAAAAACAAAGAAACTTAGCCGAAAAACAAAAGGAGCTCACGGAAATTCAACGTAAATTTGCCGAAGAACAAAAAAATAAAGCTATTGCAGCAACAAAATTAATGCAAATTGAAAAACTGAAAGCCGACAGCAGTGCTTATCAGGCATTATTAGCTAAAAGACAATCAGACAGTGCAAAAGAATATGCGATTGCCATGAAAATTTTAGCAGAAGAACAGTCGCAAAAAGCCAAAATTGAAGCCAGAAAGGCTTTATCGGAAAAACAAAAAGCCGACCAAGCCAGAAAACTGGCAGAAGAAGCAAGAAAATTAGCCGAAGTTGCCAGTGATAGTGCCAAAAGACTCAGCTATCTGGCACTGGCAAGAACTCTGGCTTTAAAAGCTCAAAATCGTTTTGAAAACCCACAACTTAATTTACAACTTGCAATACAAGCTTATACGTTTAATAAAGAGTATGGTGGTTCATCGCGAAATCCTGATGTTTACAATGCTTTGCGCTATGCATTACTGGCAAACGGATTATCAAATATATTAGAAATTACCAATGAAAAAATAATATCATTTTATGTTGACGGTATAAATTTACTCATCCATACTAAAAATAATAATTTAATTATTTACAATGTTAAAAATCGAGAGATGATTAGCAAGGAACTACTTTTTAAAACAAAAGTTCCGGTAAATACTTCTTATTTTTTAAATGATAACATGCTGGTTATTGGTTTTGAAAACCGAGAACAATATCTTTTGTTTATTAGTGAAAAAGAAAGTTATCGTTTACGCGGGCATACCGGATTAATCAGGAGTGCAGATATCAGCCCCGATGGAAATGAATTTGCCACAGCAGGAAGAGACAAGACGATAAGGATTTGGAAAGTTGCCAAAAAATCACAAACAGAAATTAAAAAAATTGTTTTGGACGCAAGAATTAATGCTATTAAATATCTTGCGGATGGACAGAATATTATAGCAGCATTAAGTAATGGAAAAATAATTCAGTGGAATATCCAAAACGGAGAAACCAAGTTATTGGCAAAACGAGATAATGTTCAAGCAATTTCAATAGGAATTAATAATAAAAGAAATATGCTGGCGGTTGGTTTTGAAAATGGAAGTGTTTTAATTTTCCGCTCAAATGATTTAAATAGTCCAAGAAATTATTTACTGAGTAATATTGGTATTAATGCTATTGATTTTAACTCAACAGATTCCTTACTTTCCGTATCAAAAGAAAACAAACAAATAAATATTGACAATTTGCAAAATATGCATTCAAATTCAATAAAGATTTTTGATCATGACGTAAAAGTACGAAATTTAATATTTTCAAGAAATGACAGGCTTTACGGATTATGTGAAGATAACACCATACGTTATTGGGAAAAAGACAATAAAATATATGCTGTGAAAGTTAAATTTATGATAGATCATGTAATGTCAAAAGAAGATTGGGATAACTATGTTGGCAAAAATGTTCCTTATGAGCCGGTTGAAGTCAAACATAAACCATAAATTATTAATAAAAAAGACGAAAAAACTTATTGCTTGCAACAATTTAGCAATTTTATCAATCTATATTATAAACGCTAAGTATTTAAAAATGTATAAAGAGTTGTTAAAAATACTGCTTATATTTGTTCTTAGCCTAATGACAACATTAGCCTACGCACAAACCAAATGTGATGAACAAATAGCCGATGCCGAAAAACTATATGATGAGGGAAGATACAGTCTGGTGATTGAACAAATGGAAAATATACTCACAGAATGTAAGCTTAAAGGCAGTAAAAAATATGAAGTATTGAAATATTTAGCTGCGGCTAATTATGAATTGGACGAGTTGGAAAAAGCTGAAGAATATATGAGTCTTTTTTTGAAGAAAAGACCCTATTACGAAGTAAATTTAAACAACGATCCGGTAACATTTATAGAACGCATTGATTATTTTAAAAAATGGCCTTGGCTGGAAATAGGTCTGAGTGGAGGAAAACCTTTTAACAATATTATTGTAGATAAAATATATCCTGTATTGGACACTGCCACAACCAATTATGATCAAAAATTTAGTACACAATCGGCTTATTTTGCTTCTT
>JAKIUH010000170.1 GCA_021647685.1 Bacteroidales bacterium | reverse complement strand
GTCCCAAACCTAGCGAAACCCTTGTTATTTGCATTCTTGAATCAGAAACGGTTGTTGTAGGATAATAGTTATAACCAGTGCTATACGGATTATAAGCACCACTGGACTGAATAGTGTGTGATACGGAAAATGACATAGAATTTGGTTTCCTTCCACCCAACCAAGGTTCAACAAAAGATAAACTGTAATTTTGATAATATTTTCCATTTGTTTGGGCACGTATGCTGAGTTTTTGTCCATCTCCCGTTGGTAAAGGTTGCCAAGCTTTTTTATCAAAAATATTACGTGTTGAAAAGTTGTTGAAACTTAAACCCAAAGTTCCGATAATCATCCCTGCTCCCCAACCTCCTGAAAGTTCAATCTGATCGTTTGCTTTTTCAACAAGCGAATATTCTAAATCTACAGTACCATCAGCAGGATTCGGTTTTGGTGTAGGCACAATTTGTTCAGGATCAAAATGTCCTAATTGTGCTAACTCTCTAACCGTACGGATAATATCTGACTTGCTGAATAATTCTCCGGGCAAAGTTCTAATTTCACGACGAATAACATGGTCGTTGGTTCGGGTGTTTCCGGTTATGATTACATCTCTAATGGTTGCCTGTGGACCTTCAAATATTCTCATTTCCAAGTCAATAGAATCATTTTCCACACTTACTTCAACCGGTGTAACATTAAAAAACAAATAACCATCGTCCATATAGAGGTTACTTACGGCATCATCATCAGACATTAAACGCTTATCCAACAAAGACTGATCATAAATATCACCTTTTTTTATTCTTAAAACTCTACTCAATTGTTCCGATGAGAATTTTTTATTTCCAACCCATTTAATATTTCTAAAGAAATATTGCTCTCCTTCATCTAAGTTTATAATCAGTTTTAAAGTACCATCTTCATTAGCTATAAGCGTATCACCCAAAATTTTTGCATCACGATACCCTTTTTCATTTAATTTACTGATTAATAATTTTTTGTCTTCTTCGTATTTTTCAGGAATATATTTAGAAGGCTTAAATAATCCATACCATCTTTTTTGTTTCGTTTCTTTCAGATATTTTTTTAATTTTTCGTCTAAAAACACTGAATTACCTTCAAAATCAATTTCCGAAATTTTAACTTTTTCTTTTTTATCAACATTAAATATTAGAACAACCGTATTTTGATAATTTGTATCGTTTTTTTGAATCACATCAATGGCAACATTGTAAAAGCCTTTTTCTACAAAGTATTTACGGATAATGTTTTTACTACGGTTAATTACGTTTTCGGTAACCTGTCCTCCGCGCTTTAAATCTAATTTTTCTTCTAGGTCTTTTACTCTTGTATTCTGAATTCCGGTAATAATGAGTTGTGATAATCGAGGGCGTTCTTGTAAATAAATATTTAAATAAATGGTATCACCAACAATTTTTGTATAAGATATTTTAACGTCCGAAAATAAACCCTGTTTCCATAATTTTTTTAACGATTTGGTAATCGGCTCACCGGGTATTTGAATTTTCTGTCCTTTTTTAAGACCTGAAATTTGCACTAAGGCATTGTGATTCAGGTAACGTACTCCGGTAATAGAAATATCACCAATAATGTACTCTTTGGGGTTTGCATAATCGAAAGTAACTTGTGCATAAGCACTATTGATACCGGCAAATGCAAAAATAATGATTAAAATATATTTATTGAACTTCATATATTAAATTATTTTTTCGGAATTTTATTGTTTTAATAAAAAAATTAGTCAGCTGCGAAATTATAATTATTTTTTAACTTTTTTGCTTAACTTGCTCACTAGTTTTTCCAAATCTTCGTTCACGTCTCTGAAAATCTATAATAGCTTCCAAAAAGTCTTCTTTAGTAAACTCGGGCCAAAGTTTGGGTGTAAAATAAAATTCGGCATAGGCTAATTGCCAAAGTAAAAAGTTGCTAATTCGGTATTCGCCGCTTGTTCTAATCATCAGCTCCGGATGTGGTATGCCTTTAGTACTTAAGTTTTCATCAAAAACGTTTTCATTAATTTCATCAATATCCAGCTTACCCTCTATTACTTGTTTTGATATTTTTTTTACAGCCTCTAATATCTCCCACTTTGCACTATAACTTAGTGAAAGAACAAGTTTTAAGCCGGTATTTTTACTTGTAGCATCAATAGCATCGTATAATTTTTTACGTACATTTTTGGGTAATATATCGTGATTTCCTATTGAAAGCAGTTTTACATTATTCTTTACTAATTCTTTTGTTTCAGAATTTATTGAAGAGACCAAAAGAGCCATTAGCGCATCTACTTCCATTTTAGGGCGGTTCCAGTTTTCCATAGAAAACGCATAAAGCGTGAGATATTCCAGACCTATTTCACCGGATATTTTCACTATTTCTTTAACTGTTTTTGCACCTTGCTTATGTCCATACACTCTGTTTTTTCCATGTTTATTTGCCCAGCGACCATTGCCATCCATAATAATTGCAACATGTCGGGGCAATTTTTGTTTGTCTATCTGCTCAACAAATGTCATTTTAATTTATTTAAATTTATTTTGACAGATATCCGTATGCCGGACACGAATGCCTACCAAGTGCAAATTTATAAGTTATTGTGATACCTGCAAAAGAATACCAATCTTTACTTTTATCGTAAGAAGATTGTTTTAGAGGTAAACTGCCCGAAGTGTACTCATCGGGTGGAAGTTGGTCAATATAATCGGTAAAGGTTTTGCGATAAGTCCATTCACCGGTAATTGTCATTCTTTTGGATACTCCATATTTAAAACCAATACCAAAGGGAATCGTCGGGTGAACAGGTATTTGTGCCGGCGACTGCATATAAAAGGCGCCTAAACCTGCTGTGAGATAAAAAGAGTAGTACTCGCGTAAACTTGCTGCCTGAAAAGGAAGAAAGGAAAATTCAAACATTGCCGCAAAATCACTTACAAAAGTAGAAAAACTATGTCCTCGCCATTGTTCATAAGTATTCTTTGAAGATGCATCGTTTCCAATCAAGCGACTAAATGTTCCCGATAATTTAAAAGCATAACGCTTATTAATATCATATCTGTATAAAAAACCATAAGCAAGCGAAGGTGAATAAAAGGGCAGTCCATTATTTAACTCTCCTGTATAATAAGCTGCTCCGGCAAATAATCCTATTTCATGACTTTTTTTTTGAGCAAAAGCATTTACCTGAACAATAAGCAAAAACAGTATTAATACCTTCCTTGTATTGGGTATTTTTATAAACATTGTGTTTTTTTTAGTTTTCCGGTAAATTAAAATTTTGGAAGTCCGGACACGTTTCTTTTTAGCTTATAGGTCAAAGTAATTACCGTTAAAATATAAGCATCGTTATAATCCGGGTTTCCGCGCATTGTTTTCCCCGATTCATAAGGAGGAGCATCCGTTCCATCAGGATTTAAGTGTCTATCAGCAAGTTCTGCCGCTATATCACCATAAGTACTTCTTATTGCATCATTATCGTAATAGCTGTCATGAGCATCATCTAAATAATCACTGGTTGTATAGGTGTTGGATATTTCAATTCCAATAGCCAATTCTCTGGTTAAATTGTATTTTGCGCCTAAACCAATTGGCCAGCCTATTGCAAATTTACTGTAAAGTGGCGGATTATCACCAATCCCTTGTCCTTCGGTTCCTAATGGCTGTAGTGCATATTTTACACCATTATACTCTGCTTTTGGGTTAAAATATAAAAAAGTAACTCCTGTAAAAACATATGCACTAAAATTACGTATGCTTCGCAGGCTGGAAAATGAGTATCGCGGATTGGCTTTTTCTTTAATAAAATAATACTCACCTTGTAAATTAAATTCCCAGATATTAGAAGTAAAACTTAAATTTCGTAATCTTCTTCCTTCCGAGCCTGAAGTTGCATCAGATCCGGCAATAATACCCCATGATATACCGGCTTTTGCAGCCACCTCCTCCAATATTCTATACCTGAACTTGGCACTTATGTACGGTCTGGTTTTATCAAAATTAATATCTCTAACACCAAAAAAGTGTGCAGCATCTTTTGAGCCTCCACCTAAATCACCCATAAATTGGGTCATACCGACACCAAATACTAAAGTATTTCTTTCTGCTTTCCATCGTTGCGCTTTAATATTAAAAAAGCTTAAATAAATGAATATTGATATTAAAAAAAGTTTTTTCATACACTTAGTTTTTATTTTCACCAGCTTTTGTGTGTTCTTTTTTTAGATTTCTTTAACAAAAATCTATGCAAATTTAGAATTGTTAAACTAAAATTCCTAATTAATTGATAAAACACAAAAATTTTGCCACCAATGCTATTAAAATGTTTATAACACTATTAATACGTTTAAAATTACTTTTTGTTTTATTTTTATATAAAAAAAAATGTTAAATAATCTAAATATCCAATGATTTATAGTTGTATTAATTTCTTTTATCCAATCCCCACATTAATTTCTCTCTAAGGGTAGTGTAAAATGTGCGGTCGTCATGTTTTAGCATTTTAATTTTAAATTCAGCCTTTTTTATTTTCAACTCAACAGATGTAGAAAAAACTTTATGCCGGTGGTCTAAAGAAACAAGATAATTTTGGTCTCTTCCATCAATTTTGAGTGTTAATTCATGATGGTTTGGAATGACAATAGGGCGCACGGTTAGATTATGCGGAGCCAATGGTGTAATAATATAATTTTTTGCATTTGGAGCTACAATAGGACCTCCTGCACTTAAGGAGTATGCCGTTGAACCTGTAGGTGTAGCAATAATTAATCCATCAGCCCAGTATGTGTTTAAAAATTGCCCGTCAATATAAACATGAATGGTAATCATTGAACTGGAATCGGTTTTTTGAACGGTAATTTCATTAATAGCAAAATTTTCATTGGCAAATTCTTTACCCGGAGTTTCCAATTTTATAGGTTCACGTTCTTCAAACGAATAACTGTTGTTCAAAATACGTTCCAATGCCTGTTTCATATCTTTTTTTGAAATATTCGCTAAAAAGCCAAGTCTGCCACTATTAATTCCTGCAATTGGGATGCCTTTATCGCGTACAAAGGCAGTGCTTTCAAGAAAAGTTCCATCTCCACCGATACTTAAAAAAATATCATAATCATTTTCAAAATCATTATACGAAGAAAACTCGCTGATGTCTTCTTTGTTAATTATTTTTACCCGTTCGTTTATATATTGAAAAAAGTCTTTGAAAACACTCACTTCTGATTTTGATTTTTTAAGTATATTGAAAATTTCCATGATATACTCGTTAAAATCAGGATTAAAACTTTTGCCGTAAATTGCTACTTTCATTTTATAATTTTTTTCTTTTAATTAGATTGGAGCCATAAAATGTAAGAAAAATCCAGATTCTCCGGTTTTAATAATTGAATACTCAAAACGAATTATTTTATCGTAATAAGTTACAAAATCCAAACCTATTCCACCGCTATACTGTAACTGATTTGAAAGGGTGTTTTGATACACATCATTTTGATACTTATCATAAACATATCCGATATCAAAATAAGTATTCAAATAAATTGAAAAATGAATTTTTCTAAATTTTTTTAAAGGTAAAAACCGTACATTAACAATTTGCCGTGGCAGTAAATTAAATTTCAGATTACTTTTCAACAATGCAAAATCCAGCCCATCAATAACATAATATTCATATCCTCTTAAATAATCAGAATATCCTAATCCTCTTTTAAAGTAATAGACCTCATAATTATCAAATGTTTTTTTTAAACTAAAGGAATTTGCTCCATAAAACTTCCCACCAATATGATAAAATCGTTTTAAATGAGTATATAGTGAAAGTTTATGAAAACCGTTATTATGTAAAATGCCTAAACCTTGTTGCTGAATGATTGCGGTAATTAAAAACCCTTTTGTAGGATATTCTCTTGAGTTTCTCTTGTCAAAAGTAAATTTATATCTTAATTGGAAAAAAGAAAGACTAGTATTTGAATCGCCCAAAAAGTTAGGGTTTAAATCTGCCAAACTATCCTCTACTGTTTGATTTAAATAAGCGAGACTAAAAAAATGATTCCCGTAAAATAAGGGACGAAAATTATAGATTAACTCAAATTCAGAACCTTGAATAGCATAATCATTTTTACTAACATAGGTTTCAAGTTTGTTTTGAAAAGTTCTGTAAATTTGCTTATCACGATAATAAACTTTTGCTTTTACATTTAAAAAATGTCTTTGTCTTTTATCTAAAAATAAGTTTTGGTATTTTATAAAAAATTCTTTGGTATACCCCATGGATAAACCAACCCTTAGTTTATGGTTTAGCCCAAAAACATTATATTGTAAGACGGAAATTCGATAATCCAGTTTACTAAAATCTTTGGTCTCCCACCAAGAGTTGAGGTTTCGTTCATAATTAATAATCCGTATTTCCGGCCAAATATACCATCGTTCTTCAACAATTATGTATAAGTTTATTAAATCTGCCCCCACAAACTCTTTATCAATAGTTACGAAATTAAAAAGCGGTAATTTTAAAAGATGTTCACGTGTTTTTTCAATTTGTTCATCCAGTTCATAAAGCCTGAATATTTGTCCTTCGGTAAAGGTAAGTTCTCTACGAATAATTTGTTCTTTTGTTTTTTTATTTCCTGCAATAACAATTTTTTTTATTCGGACAACAGTAATCGTGTCATTTAAAAATAATTTACCAGGTAATGCAATAATACTTTGATAATGCGCAGTGAAGGCAATACAGAACAGAATGATTTTATAATACAATCGCATCGTTTAAGCTGAAAAAAAGAAATTTAGAAATTTTACATTTTAAATAATCAAAGGTCCAGATAATTCATAAAAGAATCAAAACGATCTTGATAGAAGAACTCTAAGCGTTCATCTTCTAAAAACGAAGCTTTTATAGAATAATTGTACCTTTCAAAAGCCTGCATCAATGCTGATAAATTATTTGTATTTAATTTTAAGGTAACTTCTATTTTTGTAGAGTCTTTATGGCTTGAAACATATAAGCTGAGTATTTTAACATCATTTCCCTCTGCAATTTGAGCTATTTCACTTAACGAATAGTCATGAATATTCATTTCTAAAATAATTATTCCTCCGGGTTCTGAGGCAGCTGTAATTTCTGAAAAGTGTGCAACTAAATCATGCAGAGTTATACAACCAACATATTGTTTATTCTCGTTCAAAACAGGAACAATAGTTAATTTTAATCGTGAAACTAAATCTACCACTTCGTAAATATGTTGATAATCGTAAACAAAAGGGCGCATTAGTGATAAAGGATGCGCTCCTATGGGTTCATCAGGCAAGTTTAAATCATAAATATCGGTATCTGATATTAAGCCTAAAAAATCTTCGTTGTTCACCACCGGCAAATGTGAAACCCTGAATATTTCCATCCAGTTAAGCGCCTTAGTTCCTGTTTCCGAAGTTCTGATAACAGGTACAACATCCGATATTAATTCTTTAGCTAACATTTTACAAATAAACAAAAAAATAGCTTAATTTTGCTGATTATACCTATTTAAATTATCTGAAATGACAAAATTAAGTGTAAATATAAACAAAATTGCTACATTACGCAATGCCCGGGGCGGAAATGTACCGGACGTTTTAAAAGCAGCTGTTGATTGTGAACGCTTTGGTGCACAAGGAATTACGGTGCACCCACGACCGGATGAACGACATATTCGTTATCAAGATGTGCGTGATTTACGCCCTTTGGTAAAAACTGAATTTAATATTGAAGGCTATCCTTCGGATAAATTTATACAGTTGGTATTGGAAGTAATTCCTGAGCAAGTTACATTAGTTCCCGATCCGCCGGATGCAATTACATCAAATGCCGGCTGGGATACGGTAAAAAACCGTGATTTTCTCCGTGAAGTAATCAGCGAATTTAAAAAAGCAGGAATACGCACCTCTATTTTTGTAGATACCGAATTTAAAAATGTTGCAGGTGCTGCCGATACAGGTACAGACCGTGTTGAACTTTATACAGAACCTTATGCGGCTAATTTTCATAAAAATAAAGAGGCAGCCGTTAAACCTTTTGTTGAAGCAGGAAAAATTGCCGTTGAACACGGCTTGGGTTTAAATGCCGGTCATGATTTAGATTTAGATAACCTGAATTATTTTTATAAAAATGTAAAAAAATTAGACGAGGTTTCCATTGGTCATGCATTAATTTCCGATGCTTTATATTTAGGTTTGGAAAATACCATACAAATGTATTTACATCAGCTAAAATAAATATCAATACATTATTATAGTTATTTTGGAACTTTTTTATCGAAAATACGGAGAAGGTGTTCCTTTAATAATTGTTCACGGATTATATGGAGCATCCGATAATTGGGTAAGTATTGCCAAAATGTTGGCTAATGATTTTGAAGTTTTTTTAATTGATCAACGTAATCATGGTCGTTCTCCTCACAGTAAAGAACACAATTACCGCCTTATGGTAGATGATTTGTATGAATTTATTGAGCAACAAAATATCAATAAAGCGGTATTGATGGGGCATTCTATGGGTGGAAAAACAGTAATGCATTTTGCCAAAGAATTTCCTGAAAAAGTAGAAGCCTTAATTGTTTTAGATATTGCACCAAAATCATATGTTGAATTATCCAAAAAGGCTTCAATTCATCATTATCTAATTTTGAATGCAATGCGTACCATTGATTTTTCAAAAGTAAAAAACAGAAAAGACATTGAATTACAATTAGCAGAAAGCATTGAGGATGAAAGAATAAGGATGTTTCTATTAAAAAATATTCACCGCGATAAAAACAATAATTTTTCGTGGAGCTTAAATGTAGAAGCACTTTACCAAAATATTGATGAAATTATGAATGGTGAATTATTGCCAAGCAATG
>JAKIUH010000169.1 GCA_021647685.1 Bacteroidales bacterium | reverse complement strand
ATACGGCATCCGTTTTCATAGTGATGCAGCCCAGTCTGTAGGTAAAGTAAAAACCGATGTTCAAGAATTAGGGCTTGATTTAATGTCTGTGGCAGGGCATAAGTTCTATGCTCCAAAAGGTGTTGGTGCACTTTATATAAGAAAAGGAACAAAACTTGAAAAATTTATGCACGGAGCCAATCACGAACAAAATTTGCGCCCAGGAACTGAAAATGTATTAGAAATTGTTGGCTTAGGCAAAGCTGCTGAAATTGCTTTACGCGATTTTGACAAAAATTATAAACACCTTAAAAAAATGCGTGATCGCTTGTATCAGAAAATATATTCAATCTTGCCCCAAGCAAAATTAAACGGACAGCCTGATGATAGATTACCCAACACTTTAAGCATCAGTTTTCCAAATATCGAAGCCAACAGATTACTCTCCGGACTTGAAAATATAGCTGCATCTGCCGGTGCTGCATGTCATTCTGAAGGAGTTAATTTATCGCATGTGCTTAAGGCATTAAACATTCCAACCAATATTGCAATGGGAACTATTCGGCTTTCAACCGGAAAATATACTACCCAAGACGAAATTGATGGCGCAGCCGAACAAATAATTAATACAATAAACAAACTATATTCTGAAAATAAATCATTATAAAAATAAATAATTATGATAAAACCAGTTAAATTAACCGAATATTCAAGTGGTTTAGGCTGTGCATCAAAAATGCAAGCCGATTATCTGCAAGAAATTTTATCAGGAATGCCTGTATCCACAAATCCTAATGTATTGATAGGGAACAAAACCTCTGACGATGCGGCAGTATATAAATTATCCGATGACTTAGCTATTGTACAAACCGTAGATTTTTTTGCTCCCATTGTAAACGATCCATATAGTTTTGGGCAAATAGCCGCTGCAAATGCCATTAGCGATATATATGCCATGGGGGCGAAACCGATTTTTGCACTCAATGTAGTGGCATTTCCCGAAAAAACACTCTCGCAAGATGTTTTAAAACAAATACTAAAAGGAGCAAGTGATAAAGCTGCCGAAGCCGGTATTGATATTCTTGGCGGTCACACAGTCAAAGACGAAGAGCCTAAATTTGGAATGACTGTTTCCGGTATAATCCATCCGGATAAAATTATGGACAATGCGCATGCGCAAGCCGGAGATGTGATTATCTTAACAAAACCTCTTGGAACGGGAATTATCACCACCGGAATGAAAAAAGGAAAAACGCCCAATGATATAGAACAACTTGCGATTAAAAGCATGAGCTTGTTAAACAAATCTGCTGCCGAAATTGTCAGTGAATTTCCGGTAAATTCATGTACCGATGTTACAGGTTTTGGATTGTTGGGACATTTAAGCGAAATGACTTTGGGAAGTAAAGTAAATGCAGAAGTTTATTATGAACAACTTCCGTTTATAAAAGGACTTTTTGATTTGCCTATTGAAGATTTAATTGCCGGTGGAACAAAACATAATAAACGATTTGTTGAAAACCGTGTTACTTATAGTTCTGATTTTAGCGAATTACAAAAATTGATTATTAATGATGCACAAACATCCGGTGGTCTTTTGGTAAGTATTCCGGAGAAATATGCCGGTAACTTTATTCAAAAATGTAAAGAAAGAGGCTTAAAAGATGCACAAATAATTGGTAAAATGACTGAAAAAGGAAAAGGGGAAATTAGGGTAAAACGTTAAATCGTCAGAGGCAAGATTTGAACCTTCCTTAGTTTTTGCCACCTGTGTTTTAATGTTTTAAAGCAGAAAAATAAGGTAATTATACTAATCTTAGACTTAAAAACCGGGGCTGTTAATTATCCTAATACTCAACAAATAAAAAAACTTAACCAAGTACTGTAAATAAATTTAAAATTTTATTTATACCTTTGAATAGAAAGAAAATTAACTAATCTAAAATTTCAAAAATGAAAACTCATTTCTTAAACACTAGTTTATTTATTATTGTATTATCAATATTTTTACTGAGTTGCGATAATAAAAACAATGAACAAAAGAATACCACCGAAGACCAAGAAGGTATAGAAAATCAAGCAGTTGAAGAGCCTGAAGTACTGGAAGCTCCGATTGTGTGTTTATGGTCAAAAATTTCTGTTCGTGAAGAACCCAAAGCAAAAGGCAAATGGAAAGCCTATATTTATTTAGGTGAGAAAGCTACTTATAAAGGTATTTCCGAGAAAGATACAACGGTAAAAAATGGAAAATCTTACGCCAAAATTGAATTAGCCGATGGAACAACCGGCTGGGTGGAAGAGCGATTTTTTGCAATAGATGCCCGTCCTGCTGTGATAATTAGTCCCACAAAATTATATGAGCGTCCGGATATTTTAACTGCAGGAAAAAAGAGTTACGACCGGATGCAATTTGTTGTAATTACCGATGAAAAAGAAGGCTGGAAAAAAGTAAAAGCAAAAAAAGTAGATGACTCTTGGTTCAGCACCGGCTGGGTTAGAGACAATAATATCACGGAAACCGATATAGATGTGAGTGTTGCAGTTCTTGAAAATCGTGCTGCCGCAATTTCCGATTCGGAAAAAAAACTGGAAGCTTTAAATGAAATAGCAAATAATCCGGACTTTGGAAATTCTATATTTATGGAGGATATTCAACAAATGATTTTGGAACTTGGCGCCGTCAAAGAAGAAGGTGGTGATGCCGTAGATGTTCTTGAAAACTATGGGGATTAAAATACATTTGTGCTTAACACACAGGAAGTCATCAGATGAATTGCTTGAAAAAAGCATTTTGATAATTATTGAGCATTGCCTTAATTAATAATTCATCAGATGACTTTCGCCAAGTTCAAATATTTTTCACCCTAAAAAATCAATACATTGGCAACTAATTTGCTATTGTTTATGGAATAATAAGTAATGCTTTTTGTTTGAGGAATAAATTTATTATATTTGGCACTGATAAAAACAAACATAAAATCAGTTATTAACCATACGATTAAGAAAATTATAGAAAAATGATAGAAATACCTATTGACAGAGATAGGATACGAAGGATTTTTCAGGAAGTTAAACCATATTTTAAACAAAAACTTGGAAAATATACCCATCAGCGTATTTCAGGAGATTGGCACTTTCATGGACTGGGATTTGTAAATGGCGACATGACCTATGTCTTTGGAATTAACATTGGATTTTTTAAACTCAGCGACCAAAAACATTACAGTCACGCTGGAATGAATGTTTTGGTACGTACTAATGGAAAAAACAGAGAGCTCAGACTTCGTTACCGTGATTTTTTTCGTAAAAATTTGCAAGAATGGATGCTTGATGACGAAATGGTTTATACCTCAGATCGTGGGGGCATAGGTAGTGAGTTTCCAAGATATAAGGCACTTAATGAATTTGAAACCGAAGAAGACATTATAGATTTTATAAAAGAATGTGTGGACGGAATTTTTGCCATTTATCCCAAAATTGCTGAAAATCCGGAAAATCTTTTTGATAATGTTTTAAGGGCTGCCCCTCCTTGGCACGATACACTGGTTTCTTTAGCAAAAGAGCAAATAGAAGCAAATAAATAACAATATGCTTTGTGCAAATTTTGTTTTATCAGATATTTGACGAACCGGTTTTAGTAAATATATATGCTACTAACTAAATTGAGTATTTATACTTGCACTATTCATAAAACAAACACGGTATTCTTTTTTTTGAGTTCTAAACTTTGCAAATAATTAAAATCCGGTATGTCTTTTCTATATCCTTTGTTTTTATGGTCATTAGTACTGATTATCGTTCCGGTAATTATTCACTTATTCAATTTTAGAGTTTATAAACCTGTATATTTCAGCAATTTAAATTTTCTTCAAGATGTAAAAGAGGCAAGCCAAAGTAAATCAAAACTCAAACAGCTGGTAATTTTACTTTTACGTATTTTTAGCATAACAGCTTTAGTTGTTGCTTTCTCTGGCCCTTATATTCCGCTCATTGAAAAAAACAAAATTAAAGAAGAAAAAATTATCGAAATATATCTGGATAATTCTTTCAGTATGAATGCCGAAAGCCGCTACGGAAATATATTTGATGCTGCAAAAGAGCGTGCACGAAAAATTATTGCTGCTTATGATAACAAACAAAAGTTTTTATTTAGCGATAACAAATTTGAAGTAGAACATCGGTATATAGTTTATAAAGAACAAGTAAGCAATTTCATAAACCGCACAAAACTTGCACCTGAGATTCGTAAGTTAAGTGAGCTTATAGATTATCAAACACAAATTTTAAATAGAGAAAGAAAGGCAAAAAATATTCGTAAAGATATTTTTTTAATCAGCGATTTTCAGAAAATCAGCAGCGACTTTGAAAACATACAAACCGACAGCAACAGTCGTGTTTTTCTAATCCCCTTGTCCACCGGTAAAGTAAATAATTTATACATAGATTCATGTTGGTTTGATGCTCCCCAACACAGCCTCAATAAAGCCGAAGAACTTAAAGTACGAATTAAAAATTCAGGAGCGGAAGAATATCAAGATATTCCTGTAAAATTAATGATTAACGGCAAGCAAAAATCAATTAACAGTTTTGATATTGCCAAGCAATCCGAAACCATTGTAAATTTGAATTATGTTAATACCGAAACCGGAATTATTTCAGGGCTTGTAGAAATTACCGATTATCCGATTACTTACGATAATACTTTTTATTTTACTTATTCAATCAGTAAGAATACCAAAATTTTAATTATTAACGATAAAGGACAAAATAAATACCTGCAAGCATTATATGAGTCTAATAAAAGTTTTGAGGTCGATTTTCAATCTAGTGGAAACATAAAACCATCTGAATTTACTGATTATAAATTAATTATAATTGATGAAATAGAAGAACTTAGTTCAGGGATTCAACAAGAATTATATAATTATGTACAACAAGGAGCTTCAATAGTAATTATTCCTACCGAAAAGATAAATATAAATTCGTATAATCAATTATTGGCGCAATTAAACAGCGTACAAATTTTAAAACAAGATACCGTAGAAACAGAACTTGCACAAATTAATTACCGGCATTTTCTATATAAAAATGTTTTTAAAGATACTAAAAAGCATTTACTCTTGCCCAAAATCAGTATTCATTATAAAACAACTAAAAATATACAAAATACTGATAAAATATTGCTTTCGGCATTAAATAAAGATGCTTTGCTGTTGCAAGGCAATTCAGGAAAAGGAAAATACTATATATTTACTTTTCCACTAAACACTAGCAATACAGGCTTTTATCTACACCCTGTTTTTGTACCTACATTATACAATATGGCAGCTTTCAGCCAAAATATTTCGGATATTTACTATACATTAGGTAATACAAAACCCGTGGATGTTCATATTAAATTATCCGGCGATAATATTTTACGAATAGTTAGCAATCAGTCGGATTATGAGTTTATCCCCAAAATCATTCGTACCGGAAGACAAAATATAAAAATTGACTTTATGAATCAAATAGATAAAGCCGGAAATTATTATGTATTATCCGATAAGGATACTCTAATAGGTTTATCTTTTAATTATAATCGTAAAGAATCAGATACACAGTATTTCACAATAGATGAAATCAATAAAATGATTGAAAAATATCATCTCAATAATTTTTCTGTTTTATCGGCAGACAGCGAAAATTTCGGTACAGAAATACATAATTTACAAACTGAACGTAAAAACCTTTGGAAATGGTTTATTATTATGGCATTAATTTTCTTGACAGCCGAAGTACTTACCATTAAACTTTGGAAAGAATAATTTTCATATCGAGCTTTAACTAATTTTAAAATTTGACTCAGATTATTGACATATCGCAAGCAAACGACCGCTTATTGATTGAAAAGTATCGTCAAAAGCAAGACAAAAATCTTGTTGGAGAACTTTTTAAGCGATATACGGGCTTTGTTTTTCTGATTTCGATGAAATACTTGAAAGATGAAGATAAGAGCAAGGATGCCGTAATGCAAATATTTGAAAAACTGTTTGATGATTTGTTACTTCATGAAATTGATAACTTCAAAGCATGGCTGCACACAGTTACCCGAAATCATTGTTTGGGAGTTTTGCGTAAAGAGCAAAGCAAACAAAAACACCAAGCCCGTATAAAAGAAAATACGGTTTTTATGGAAAACCTGCAAGAAGAGCATCCTATTAATGAAAGCAAACCGGAAAACAGTTTTGAAAACTTAGAAAAAGCATTGGAAAAGCTAAAACCGGAACAAAAAAAATGCATTCAACTATTTTATTTAGACGAAAAATCGTACAAAGAAATTGTTGCAATTACAGGCTTTTCGGATAAAAAAGTAAAAAGCTATATACAAAACGGGAAAAGAAATTTAAAAATTATTTTGCAAAAGATGAGTGCTGGAGGATTAATTTTAATTGTTCTTTGGCAAAACATAAACAATTAATTTTACCCAAAAGTGGTAATAAATAGAATGAATAAAAAAAATATACATAGCATTTTTGAAACGGGCACTTGTTTAAGCATTGAGCAAATGCAGCATTATCTGGATGGAAAACTCTCTGCCAAAGAAGTTTATTCGTTTGAAAAGCATATCAATGCTTGTCCTGCATGTAATGATGTATTTGAAGGCTTGCAGCATATGAAAAATCCTTCAAAAATTGAAGCAATTACCGATGAACTTAATTCAAAAATTGATAAGTATCTGATTTTTAGTAAAAAACAAGAAAACAAACAGGCAAACAAACTTTGGAAAATAGCTGCAAGTATTTTATTATTAATAGCTTCGGGATTTTTTATCAATTACTATTCACAAAAAATGATTCAAAATTTTGCTATTGAAGAAAAAATGGTTCAAGAACCCCAGGCTCAGGAATTTCAGGCGATTAAAAATCAACCGGAATTGAATGAAGAAATAACAGAGCAGGAAACTACCCCTGAAAAAGAGTTTACTCAAGCAAAAAATGGAACATACACGCAAAAAAAAGAAAATAAAAACACAATAGTAAAGTCCGAGTTAAATAATAATGATGATGCGCTTGCTACAGTTAATGAATTTGATGATCTAGAATCATCAGAAGAACCTAATGAAGAAATAATGTCTGTTAATAAAAAAGAAGAACTTGCAAAAGATAATTTTGAAAATGAGATAAATGTTATCGGATATGATACGAATGCAAACATCAGTCGTGCTAAAATAGCTTCTTCGGGATTATCGAAAAAGAAAAGTATTTCGTATTTGCAACAAGGAACAAGAGCTTATCATGAAAAAAACTATTCTTTAGCTTTGGAGAATTTAAAAATTGCCGAAAAACAAAATGAAAATCCTGAACAAACGAATTATTATTTAGCTTTAACTTATTATTCGATAAAAGATTACAAAAAATCAAAAAAATATCTTGAAAAATTGAGTAATAGTACCGATAATATCTATTATTGGGATGCACTATGGTATCAATCGCAAATTCTAATCAAACAAAATAGAATAGATAAGGCAAAAGAATTATTAAAGCAAATTAGCAAAAGCAAATCAATATATAAAAATCAGGCACAAACTCAATTGGATAGCCTTAATTATTAGTATATTCATAATCCACAATTCACAATTCACAATTTATAATTTATAATTCACAATTCACAATTTATAATCCACAATTCACAATTCACAATTTATAATTCACAATTCATAATTCACAATTCATAATTCACAATTCATAATTCACAATTCATAATTCAAATAATCATTTACTTTCAAAAATCAGAATAGTCCCTTTTTTCCCTTTTCCTTCGTTTGCAATAAATATTTTTTTTCCGTCCGGGCTAAAACAAATTCCTTCGGGCTGCCTGAAAATTTCGGGCTTAAGTTGTGCATGGCCTAAATAATTTCCGTTTTTATCCAGAATAACGAGTAATTTTCCCGCAGAAGCTATGATATATACATTGCCTGTTTTAGGGTGTATTGCAATGGCAGAGGGCTTAAAATCACCGGTTTTACTTATTTTTTCGTACTCATTTTTTTCCAATAGAAATTTAGGCTTTACATTTACTTGCATATTATCAGTTCTTAACGGATAAATTGCACGATACTTTTTTAAATCCGGCAAATGTTCATTTTTTTGAATATTTCCTGCTAATGCAGCTTTTGCTTTGCATGCAATCAATAATTCATGATTTTGAGCATCATAAGCCAAACCTTCGCAATCATTTTTAGCATTAAAACCGGGATTAAATTTTTCAATTTTTCGATTTTCGTCGATGAAATTTTCCACACGATATATTGTGCCATCGCTTTTCATCATATAAGCGGTACTGTCAATTATTTCAATACCTTCAAAATCGCCAAAATTCTCAATTTTAATTTTTTCAATAATTTTTCCGGTTTTATAATTAATAAGGTATATAAAACCGTTTTCATCTTGAACAGCTGCCAACAAATTGTTTTTATAATAGCTTAAAGCTGATATTTCAACTAATTCAGCCGGCAATTTTATTGTTTTTACCGGTTTTTTTAAATCAAATGAAATAGAACCTTGTTCTTCTTCTATGTATTCTTTTTCATTATTTTGCACATTTGAACATGAAATAAACAAAATACAGCTCCCGTATATGAAAATAATCAGCATTAAAAATAAATTTTTCTTCATAATTTTTGGTTTTAAGAATAAAGATATTGATTAGTTTGCTATAAAAAAAAAGATTTATGATAAAAAATATGTTTAAGCAGTAGAATTTTATAAATTTGTATAAAGACTAAATTAGGTATTGCTGAAAAGCTCAGATGTGCATCTATTTTGGATTTTGTGAAGTGCAGATGTATAGAAATACTTCAAACTGAACAAAATACAAAAGAGGTGTACAGCTGAGCAGCAAAAAACATTATGATTTGTA
>JAKIUH010000168.1 GCA_021647685.1 Bacteroidales bacterium | reverse complement strand
GAATACAACATTATCTCCATGGATATTGTTGATGAATTTAATGCAGTATTAGATAAAATAGAGCAAAACCCTGAAATAAAAGCAGCGGTATTAATTAGTGATAAAAAAGATTTTATGGCAGGTGCTGATATTCGTGAATTTCTAAAAATGAAAGGCGATGATGCAAAAAACACGGCACTTACCGGACACAAATTGCTTTTGCGTATCGAAAATTCTTCAAAACCTTTTGTGGCTGCCATTCACGGGGCATGTATGGGAGGCGGAACGGAAATATCTTTGGCATGTGCCGGACGTGTAATTGCAAAAGACAGTAAGACCATGATGGCACTGCCCGAAGTTAAATTAGGCTTATTGCCCGGTATGGGTGGTACGCAACGTTTACCCAAACTGGTTGGTGTTCAGGCAGCTTTGGATATGATGCTTACCGGTAAAAATATTTATCCTTCAAAAGCAAAGAAAATTGGATTGGTCGATATTACCGTTGAAAGAGAAAAATTACTGACGGCTGCAAAAAAGCATGCTTTAAATATTGCCGAAGGAAAATTTAAGCGCAACGACAAACGAGGATTAATTACACAATTAATGGAAAAATTCCCTCCTACGCGTAATTTTATTCTCAAAAAAGCAGCCGAAATTGTTCAGCGGCAGACCTATGGTAATTACCCGGCACCTTTTAAAATTATTGAAAGTGTAAGATACGGCATAACCCATAAATTAGAGCAAGGTATTGAAAACGAAGTAAGCCTTTTTCAAGAACTTTTACATACACCGCAGGCAAGGCAGTTAATTAATATTTTTCTGGGAATGACTTCCTTAAAGAAAAACCCATTGCAAGATAAAGTAAAAAAAGTAGAAACTATTGCAGTGTTGGGTGCCGGATTAATGGGCGAGGGAATAGCAGAAATTAGTTTACTGAAAAATTGGGAAATTTTTTTAAAAGATATTAGTGAAGATATGCTGCAGCGGGCAAGAAAAAATATTCGTAAAATTTTAAATAAAAAAGTCAAACAAAAATCCCTACAAAAAACCGATGTAGAACGCTTGATGAACCGTTTACATACAGATATTAGCTATAAGGGATTTCAAAAAGCCGATTTAGTTATCGAAGCTGTATTTGAAGATATGCAAATCAAGCATAAAGTAATTGGCGAGCTGAATGAAATACTGCGTGATGATGCTATTATTGCAAGCAATACATCGGCTTTGCCGATAAAAGAAATTGCTGCGGTGGCAAAAAAGCCTGAAAATGTAATTGGTATGCATTATTTTTTTCCGGTACCTAAAATGCCTTTACTTGAAATAATTGTTCATGATAAAACTGCCGATTGGGTGCGTGCAACAGCTCTTGATGTTGGTATTAAGCAAGGTAAAACCTGTATTGTGGTAAAAGACGGTCCCGGGTTTTACACCACACGTATTTTAGCGCCTTATATGAACGAAGCTTTGCAATTAATGAAAGAGGGTGTAAATCCTTTATTAATTGATAAAGCAATGAAACAGTTTGGTTTTCCGGTGGGTCCGGTGAGCTTAATCGATGAGGTAGGTATTGATGTAGGGGCACACGTAACAAGTGGTAAATTGGGTGAATTTTTTGCAAAAAGAGGGGCTCCCGCAGATGATACTCTAAAACAAATGCTTGATAAAGGTTTTAAAGGACGAAAAAACAGAAAAGGCTTTTTACTTTATGATGAGAAAACAGGAAAAAAAATACGCGGAAAAATTAATCCTGCTATTCGTGAATTTTTTCCTGATAAACAAAACGATTTAAGTATTGATGAAATTATTGAGCGTATGTCGGTGATGATGATTAATGAAGCAGTAATGTGCTTAGAAGAAGGAATCTTGGAAAATCCGCTTGCCGGTGATATCGGTGCTGTTTTTGGTCTTGGTTTCCCCCCGTTTCGCGGAGGTCCTTTTCGCTATATTGATTATGAAGGAGCCGGTAAGATTTTATCTTTGATAAAATCTTTACACAAAAAATACGGAGCTCGTTTTAAGCCTGCAGGTTTATTGGAAGAATATGCAAAAGAAAATAAATTATTTTATGATGACACTAGAATGGAGGTGGAAGCTCCTTAAAATCTTATTCTAATTTTTTCTCAATTTCATATTTATTGCGTTCGGTTGCATTTCTTGATACCAATTCGGCTAAAAAGCCTGTTAAAAAAAGTTGTGTGCCGAAAATTATCAATAATAAACCCAGAAAAAACAAAGGGCGTTCCGTCATTTTATAAGCATGGTAGGCAAATTTGGCAAAAGTAAGATATGCTAAAATTACAAATCCAAAGAAAAAACTAAAAGTACCGATTAAACCGAAAAAATGCATTGGTCGCTTTCCGAATTTTGACATAAACGATAAGGTAAGTAAATCCAAAAAGCCATTAATAAAGCGCTCTAAACCAAATTTACTATACCCATATTTACGTGCGCGATGTTCAACTACTTTTTCACCAATGTTTTTAAATCCTGCATTTTTTGCCAAAACAGGTATGAATCGTTGCATATCTCCGTAAACCTCTACGCTTTTAACTACATTAAGTCGATAAGCTTTCAAGCCACAATTCATATCATGGAGTTTTAGTCCGTGAATTTTACGTGCAGTCCAATTAAATAATTTGCTGGGAAGATTTTTTGATAATACTGGGTCTTTTCGCTTTTTTTTCCAGCCCGAAACCAAATCATAACCTTCATCAGTAATCATACGGTATAATTCAGGAATTTCATCAGGGCTATCCTGTAAATCAGCATCCATAGTAATTACCACATGTCCTTTTGCCATTTCAAAGCCTGTGTATAATGCGGCTGATTTTCCATAATTACGACGGAATTTAATGCCTTTTACCGCAGAATTTTTTTTACTGTATTGCTCAATGATTTTCCAAGAATTATCCGTACTTCCATCATCGATTAAAATAATTTCATACGAATAATGATTTTTGTCCATTACTCTTTTTATCCAATCTAATAATTCAGGTAAGGACTCTTCTTCATTTAAAAGGGATATAACAATTGATAAATCCATTAAAAGGAATTTAAATATATGATTCGATTTTTCAGCAAAGCTAAATTTTTTTTATTAAAACTTTAAACCCGCAAGCTATTTTTATTATGAAGAATAGTTTGCGGATTAAAATTTAGGCTTAATTAAGGCTTGCTGAAAAACGCTAAATGCTTATTAATCAACGCTTTGTGTTTGTTTGATTGTGTCGAAATGTAAGGTTTTCAAATACAATGTCAGAAAAAGCATGCATTTATTATATACAAGCCATAATATTTTCTGCTGCTCAGCTGCACACCTCTTTTGTATTTTGTTCAGTTTGAAGTATTTCTATACATCTGCACTTCACAAAATCCAAAATAGATGCACGACTGAGCTTTTCAGCAAGACTTAATTATCTGTTTTATAAAATGATATCTACTCTGTAAAAGGATTGTCTTGTACTTCTTTTTTTAAGAAAATTGAAGTGAACAATGATATTATAAAACCAGCGAAAACCGAACCGAATATTGACATTACTGACATTATCCATGGTTTCATAAACTTGCTTTGCATTTCTAAAGCCATTTCAATTTGTTCATCGGGTAAACCTTTATTTACCATTTCTTCTTCTGCTTTTTCTAATATTCTTGTAATTAAATCAGGGTCAATAAGTGTGTATAAAACGTAAGAGTATATTGCTAAAATAATTCCTGCGAACAACATCACTAATGTTCCAAAACCTAATGCTTTACCATAGGTAATTGAGCCGTTAAGCATATTGTCTCGATATTGAATGGTAGCATAAATAATACCGGCAATCATGATAATGTACGAAGGGTAAGCCGCCCATTTTTCAAGTGTTGCACCTAAAAAATAGATGATAAGCGAATAAATAGATAATACTATCCCGAGTATAACTCCCCAGTTCAAAGCATTTTTCCAAATATTAGTATTCTTTTCCATAATGATTAATTTTATTGGTTTATAATACAAAGAAAAGAATTTTTCAGAATTTTTCAATAAATTTTGCAGCAAAAGAAAATGTTTGTACTTTTGCGCTCGGGTAAGTCTCATACGACCAGCTCCTGCTGAACTCCCCCAGGACCGGAAGGTAGCAAGGGTAGGCGGTTGTAGCGGTGCGATATGAGTAGCTTACCCTTTTTTCTTATAAATTTTATAAATTTGGTTTTGCAATACAACTTTTTAAAATATATACAGATGAAGTTTTTTATCGATACAGCAAATTTAGACCAGATACGTGAAGCGCAGGCTTTAGGTATTTTAGACGGTGTTACTACCAATCCTTCTTTGATGGCAAAAGAAGGTATTGTAGGTGATGAAAATATTATTAATCATTACAAAACTATTTGTGAAATTGTGGATGGCGATGTAAGTGCCGAAGTTTTATCGACCGATTATGAAGGAATGATAAAAGAAGGCGAGGAATTGGCCGCTTTGCATTCGCAAATTGTAGTTAAAGTACCGGTAACCAAAGACGGTATAAAAGCAATTAAGTATTTGAGTGATAAAGGAATAAAAACCAACTGCACCTTAATTTTTTCACCCGGACAAGCACTCTTGGCTGCCAAAGCTGGAGCTACTTATGTATCGCCGTTTATTGGCAGGTTAGATGATAATGCCAGCGATGGTGTGGATTTGATTTATAAAATAGTGGATATGTTTGGCACCTATGGTATTCGCACGCAGGTTTTGGCTGCTTCAATTCGCCATACCATGCACATTATTCAATGTGCCGAAGCCGGTGCTGACGTGGCTACTTGTCCCTTAGATGCTATCTTAGGATTATTAAAACATCCTTTAACTGATATTGGTTTGGAGAAATTTATCGCTGATTCAAAGAAAATGGGTAAATAGTTGTCTTTCTTAATGTCATCTCATGTCTGTATTTTTTGCATATGACGCTGTATTAAAAAATTAAATACACATATTGTCTATAATTGGGGTGCGCTTTTTTCAATGAATTGATAAAGGCGCACTTTTGTTATAGAATCGTAGATTTCTGAACAGATTTACGAGTTGCTTACTCTGAATTTACACTTTTCTGGAGATGATTTTTGAGTAAACCTACACTTTTTTGGAGATATTTTTTGAGTAAACTTACACTTTTTTGGAGATTATTTCTGAGTAAACTTACACTTTTTTGGAGATAAATTCTTATCTTTACTCCAAAAAAACAGATTTATGCGTCGTTTTGTTTATGAGCAGTTGCTGGAATGGAAAGCCGATAAAAATAAGAAACCTCTTGTTTTTCAGGGAGCAAGGCAGGTAGGAAAGACCTATCTGATTACGCAATTCGGGAAAAAAGAGTATCAAAATTTTGTATATCTTAATTTTGAGCAGGATACAGGACTTTCTGTATTATTTACCGATAATTTGAAGGTGTAACATCTTCTGAAAAAAATTAGCTTATATACCGGAAAAAAGATTAATGCCGGCAACACATTGCTATTTTTTGATGAAATACAAGCTGCACCCCGGGCTTTGACTGCTTTAAAATATTTTTATGAAGAAGCCCCTGAATATCACATTATAGCAGCAGGCTCGCTTTTAGGTGTTAGTGTGGCAAAACAAGAGAGTTTTCCCGTAGGGAAAGTAAACTTTCTGTATATGTATCCGATGAGTTTTATGGAGTTTTTATTGGCAAACGAGCAAGATTTGTTGGTTGAGGCTTTGGTATCGCAAAGGGAAATCAGTAATTTTCCTGAACCGATTCATAATAAGTTGAGCGAATATTATAAAGAGTACTTATTTGTTGGAGGAATGCCTGAGGCAGTAAAAACTTATGTACAGAAAAAAGACGTTGGTAAGGTCAGAAAGATACAAAATGAATTATTGGCAGCTTATCATCGTGATTTTTCAAAATATGCCGGTACAAGGCAGGCAGTTAAAACCTCAGAATTATGGCAATCAATACCTTTTCAGTTGGCACGCGAAAACAAAAAATTTAAATACGGTGCTGTACGTAAAAATTCCCGTGCTGCCGATTATGAACAAACAATAGAATGGTTAAAAGGTGCCGGTTTGATAAATGTTGCCTATAATATTTCTACTGCAAAATTACCTTTATCCGGTTATACCGATTATTCAAAGTTTAAAATTTATTTTCCCGATACCGGTTTGTTAGGGGCAATGCTTAATTTATCATCAAAAATAATTGTTGAACCGGACACTGTTTTTAAACAATATAATGGGGCATTTATTGAAAATTATGTGGCTCAGGAGCTTACTTGTGCAGCTTGGCCTTTGTATTATTGGACATCGAAAAGCGATGCGGAAGTAGATTTTATTCTGGAAAAAGAAAACAAACTTTATCCAATGGAGGTAAAGAGCGGGACAAGTTTAAATTTGAAAAGTTTGCAAAGCTACGCTTCAAAATATAATCCCGAGCTATTATTCCGCGCATCGCCAAGAAATTTTATCACAAGGGGAAATTTTATCAATATTCCGCTTTATGCATTGATGCCTGTACTAAAAAATTGGAAACAAAGTGGTTTGAAAATTGAAAATCATTAATTTTCAGCTTTTATATTCGGGCTAAATTTGAAAAATCTTAATAAAATAGCATTTCAATCCGGTACAATTTATTATTTTTACCGAAAATATTGAATCTAAAAATATATTTGAATGGAAACGAACAAAAAAATTCTTACGGCAATTGATTTTGATGAACAATCATTAATTGCTTTTAAATACGCAAAGTATTTTGCTGAACTTTTGAATTATGAACTGGTAGTGATGACTGTTGTTGAGGAAAGTAGTTTCTTTGCAAAATTAATGTCATCAGACGATATGGTGATTAAAATAAATAAAGAAGCTGAAAGCAAACTAAAAGAAATTGCCGGAAGTTCTGATAAAATAAATATTATTACACGTGTTGAACACGGTAAAGCACATGAAAAAATTATCAGTGTAGCTGATGAAATTTTACCTGCTTTTATTTTTATGGGAAAAAGTGAGCTGCCCAAATATAAGCGTCCTTTTATTGGTTCAAATTCTTTGCATGTAATGTTGGAAAGTAATTATCCTGTTATTACTATATGCGGGAATTATGATTTTGAAACTTATAGAAATGAACATAAAGAAATATTGGTGCCGCTTGATTTTGATTTTGAAACCAGTGAGCAAGTTACTGCGGGTATTGAATTTGCAAAAATATTTAATACAGGGCTGCGCCTGCTCACCATTCAGCGCGAAGGTGATAAAGGTGAAGAAATGAAACTTTTGAGTGATTTGGGAAAAACTCGAGATGCGGTTGAGGCGGCAGGCATCAAATGTGAACAAGAACTTATTTATGAAGAGAAGCGTCCGGTTGCTGATGTGATTACGGAAAAAGCAATGGAATATAAAGCTGCTATGATTGTAATTATGACCCGGAAAGAAAAACGTATTAGTGATTTTGTGCTGGGTTCAAATGCTCGTGATATTATTAATAATTCTGATGTACCGGTCTTGTCTGTTCAGCCTTGGGACGTAAAATCCGGAAATAAATTGTTCTCATTTTTATACGACCCTTTAAATGTTTATTAATTGGCTGATATTAAATATTGGATAAAGCCTTAAATCTTCCGATAATACATTAGAATATTGTCTGTGGATTTAAGGTTTAACTTTATGGACAGGCACTAATAAACCCAATTTTTATAGATTAGTTTCTTTATGCGAATATACTTGATTGGTTTTATGGGCAGCGGTAAATCAACTGCAGGAAAAAAACTTGCCAATAAATTAGCACTCGATTTTTTTGATTTGGACGATTTAATTGAGCAGGAAAGTGCTATGACCATAGCTGAATATTTTGAAAACTTTGGTGAAGCAAAATTTCGTGAATTGGAAAATATAGTTTTACAAAAAACTTTTCAATTAGAGAATGTGCTGATTTCTACCGGTGGCGGAACTCCTTGTTTTTTTAATGCAATAGATGAAATTAATGAAAATGGTATATCTGTTTATTTAAAGGCAGAAATCCCATTAATTATCAGTAGATTGAAAGACGAAAAAAACCAACGACCATTAATTAAGAGCAAAAATAATGAGGAATTGAAAGAATATTTAAACAGTTTATTGGAACAGCGGAAAATACATTATGAAAAGGCGCATATTGTTGTTGATGCAAAAAGTTTAAACATTGCTGAACTAACTGAACATATTAAATTTTTTGTAAAAGAATAAATAATTCTCGTCCTGCACGCGGCTTTATGGAATTGTAAGCAGTTTCCATATATCGGATTTTAAATTTGGAAGAGAAAAGTTGCCGGTACTCTTTCTGTGTTCCGCCAAAAGGTGGATAATCATTCCCAAACTCATGATTAAAAAATAAGCCGGCCATTTTACCGCCTTTGTTGAGTAAACAATAGAGTTTATGTACATATTCGATACGTTTTTCAGGAGGAAAAGAGGTAAAAAAAGCCAACTCAATAATTAAGTCATATTTTCCTTGATGTTCAAAAAAATTTTCTGTTATTATTTGATCATTAGGAAAATCTGAAAACCGGTTTAAAAACGAACGAATGGATGATTGAGCAAAATCCATATAAAAGGTATCTTTAAATCCTTTTGAGTACAGATATTCTACTTCATAGCCATTTCCTGCACCCGGAATCAAAATTTTTATTGTTTTATCCTTAAGCTGGTCAATATATTCTTTAATCGGTGTAGATACTGCTCCCGAATCCCATCCTATTTTGTTTTCTTTCCAACGGTTTTCCCAGTAGTTGCTATCAAAATTTTTATTCATTAAATTCCTAATTCGTATTTCTCAAAAATACTAATTTCTGCTTAAATATTTAGACAATTATTTTGATTGAGTTTTTATTTCCAGATATTCCTCCATTAATAAATTTTTATCTATGGGTACAACACCCACTTTTTCACAAACTAAGCCTCCTGCCA
>JAKIUH010000167.1 GCA_021647685.1 Bacteroidales bacterium | reverse complement strand
CAGATCTAGTTCAGCCACAAGAGCTCCCGCTTTGTCAAATAATGGTCCCGCTATAATTTTACCCATCGGAGAAACAATAATACTTCCTCCTGGACATAGGTTTTCGGACTCATCTTTAACCAAAGTTTGATATTTTAACAATTTACGCCATCTGTTTTTACGTTCTTTTTCATTTTTTGGAAAATCCAATTTATCGGAATTCGTCTCAAACTGTTCATTTTTCTTAAAGTCAAAAGGCTTTGCAAGCAACTGTTTATAAAAACCTTCTACTTCATTTTGTCTTTCCGATATCGTATTTACACATTTATCAAAAAATTCAAAACTAAGGCTGTTTATCTCATCATCAATCAGATATTGATATTTCTCAAATTCTTGAATATCTGATTTTAAAAAATATCTTTTCCCGTAATCCAAACTTTCTAAAAACTGTTTATATGCTCTGGCAGATATCATGTCATCAACTTCATAAGCCTCATAATGTCCGGCTTCTAAAGTTTTCGATACTACTTCTAACAATACTTTATCTTTAGTACCTGCTTTATAAATTGTAAAAGCAAAAAATAATATTAAGCCTACCGGTAAAACAAATTGGATTATTCTCTTGTTCATATTTATTCTATTTTTATATTCTTTCATTTAATCAATCATTCAATCCGCCAGTTGTCGGAAACTTCATTCAATTATTTAAAATTAACGTGAAAGTAAAATTAATTAACTACAAATAAAAATCTTTAGTATATTTTTGCCCTTATTTTAACACACTTTAACGAAGATGTATATTTTTTTTAAATAATCAAAGAGTCAAGTCTAAAAAACTATTTTTTTATCAAAATTAAGACACTGTAAATTTTTAAGACAAGCTTAAGCATTTGTTAATAAACATTCAAAAATAAACGACAAACTGAAATTTAAAGATAAAACATTCTTCAAATAAGTCTTATAAAACACAATAAGTAAAAGACGAATAATTACAAATAATTTGTTGCAAATGAAGTCAATATCGTTTGAACCGATAATAAATAAAAATAGTAAAGTTTTAATTCTGGGCACCATGCCCGGAATTAAATCCTTAGCAGAAAATCAGTATTACGCACATCCTCGTAACGCCTTCTGGAAAATTATGTTTCAATTATTTGATACCGATTTTTCTGAAAATTATGAAATACGTAAAAAACTTATTCTTGATAATCATCTTGCACTGTGGGATACACTAAAACTTTGTTTCAGAGAAGGCAGTTTAGATTCCAATATAAAAAATGAAGAAGCAAATGATATTCATGAACTTTTAAAAAAACACCCAAAAATCCACTCCATAATTTTTAACGGTAAAAATGCCGAAAAGTTTTACAAACGCTATTTTAAGAAAAAAAAGCAGATAAGCTATTACTGTCTCAGCTCTACAAGCCCTGCCAATGCAAGAAAACAACTCGATGAGAAATTGGTGGAATGGAGTGTGGTGCTTGACTTGCTAAAATACTGAAAGCTCAAGGGGTAATTTTAATTTATGACTTGCACATGTTTTAAAATGCGATTCGCTTAAATTCAACAATACCATACAGTAGCTTAACAGTACTTAACAATTAGTAAACTATAATTTTAACGAAAAAAATAGAATTTGGCTTTATTTTTAGGATAAACAAGAAAATTTCTAATTTTGATAGGTAGCACACACAATTCATCATGAGTATTTTACCATAGGTAAAATTTCATTTACAAATTCATGTTCAAAATTTGGTGTGAAAATTCCGGTTTTTAATTGATTTTTAATCTCAGATAAAGTCCAATATTTTCCGTCGGCTAATTCATCTTTATTAATTTGAATTTTTTGTGCTGTTTTAGCAAAAAACAAATAAACCAATTCACGCTCAATATCACTTTCCCACACATAATTCTTAATAAATTGGAAATCAGCCTGTAAAACACCAATTTCTTCACGAACTTCTTTCTGCAAACCTTGTTCCAATGTCTCACCTGCCGATATATGCCCGCCCACTGCCGTATCCCACTTTCCGGGCTGGGTCTCTTTATCAACCGGACGTTTTTGTAAAAAAATTCTGCCTCGATTATCAAAAAAATGCACATGCACTACAGGATGCAGCAAATTTTTGTCCGAATGACAAGCCGAGCGGGGTGCTTTGCCAATTACCTTACCGGTTTCATCTACTAACGGAAGCCACTCCTCTACTGCTATCTTTTTGTGTTTCAATTTATTACGCACAAGCTCAAAAACAAAATAAACACCAAACATAATATAAAACAAACCACCGCTAATAAATACCCAAGCCTCTTTACTCATATAATAAGCCGAGTAAACAATCAAAATAACGTGCAAAAGAAACAGCCAAAACATCACTTTTAAACTACGTTTAAACTGCAATTCCATGATAGGATTTATTTCAACACCTTTCATATAGCGCTGTCCCATTTTCATCATGATGTTTTTATTTGAAAAAGCTGATATCCCAATTAATAAAACAAAAATAATCTCAACCAGCGCCGGTTTTAATTTAAAGAAAATATCGTCATGCAAAAGCAATGAAATACCACCGAATACCACCAAAAACAAAGTATCGACAATAACAAATTTTTCAATTCTTTTTTCTTTTAAATAGATGTAAATCAATTCAATAATTCCAAAACCCAATGCAAAATAAATACCGGCTTCCGTACCAAGATATTCATCAACAATAATAAAAACCAGCAAGGGCAAAAAACCGGGTAACATTTTTTTCAGTAAATCAGCCTTATTCATCGCTTATAAATTTTTGCAAAAAGCAAAAGTAAACAATCAAAAATGATTGTAAAAATTATTTTCAAAAGCCATAAATCCTTAGAAAAATGCAAAAATTAACAAAAAGTTCTTGATAGACCGTACCTACAAAATTCGTATAATTTTTATACCTTTGCTACGCAAACAAGACTAAAAAAGAATTAATGATTGCTAAAGAATTACGAATTATATATATGGGAACACCCGATTTTGCAGTGGCTCCCTTAAAAGAACTTATTGAAAATCAATACAATGTAATTGCTGTTGTTACCGCACCCGACAAACCGGCAGGACGTGGTAAAAAATTACGAAAATCAGCAGTTAAAGAATATGCCGAAACACAAAATTTGAATATTTTACAGCCCGAAAAACTCAAAGACCCCGAATTTAACAAACAGCTTAAAGAGTTAAAGCCCGACTTGAATATTGTTGTGGCTTTCAGAATGTTACCTGAAATGGTTTGGCAATTACCCCGTTTGGGCACTTTCAACCTGCATGCTTCGCTCCTGCCCCAATATCGCGGTGCTGCACCTATAAATTGGGCAATTATCAATGGTGAAACGAAAACCGGATTAACTACTTTTTTCATTGATAAAGAAATAGATACAGGGAAAATTATCCTACAAGAAGAAATTGAAATTGCACAAGACGACAATGTAGGTACATTGCATGATAAAATGATGCAAAAAGGGGCTAAATTAGTGCTTAAAACCATTAATCTAATTGCTGAAGGCAATTATCAACCAAAGGAACAAGGAGAGCTTATACAGGATATTTCGCAGCTTAAATCGGCACCTAAAATATTCAAAGACGATTGTAAAATAAATTGGGAACAAAACGGTAAAAAGATTTACGATTTTATTCGCGGATTAAGCCCCTATCCCGCAGCATGGACTCTGTTTCAAAGCATCAATGGAGATAAAATTTTAAGTGCAAAAATATTTGCAGCAGAGTTTTTGTCCGAAGCGCATGAGCTGTTGCCTAAAGATATGGACAGTAACAAAAAGGACTATTTTCACATTGCCGTTCCCGACGGGTTTATGGCAATAAAAGAAATTCAGTTAGAAGGAAAAAAAAGACTGAAAATAGAAGATTTTTTAAAAGGTTTTGATGTAGAAAATTACCTGATAGATCCCAAACCTTCGTGTTTGATTTAAAACGGGTAATTGAACAACAACACCAAAAACAATTTAATAATCGCCACAGAGCAGACAAGTTTTAACAATAAACAATCAATAAACAATATTCAGTAAACAACAAAACCAATAAACTAATTAACTAATCAACCAATTAACTAATTAACTAATAGACAATTTAACAATTCAACAACATAACTATGAAAAAAAAACAACTGATTATAGATATTTTTGAATACGAAAATTATGCAGAACTAAATACCGAAGACCAAAAACTTTTGAAAAAAGCAAAAGAAATTACGGATAATTCTTATGCTCCCTATTCCAATTTTCATGTAGGAGCTGCCGTTTTGCTCGAAAACGGAGAAATAATTACCGGTGCTAATCAGGAAAATGCAGCCTATCCGTCGGGTTTATGTGCCGAGCGCGTAGCTATTTTTTGGGCAAACTCCCAATATCCGGGTGTAGCCGTTAAATCCATTGCAGTAATTGCCCGTAAAGAACAAAAATTTGTAGAAAAGCCCGTAGCCCCTTGCGGCGCTTGCCGGCAAGTATTACTCGAAACGGAAAAACGTTACAATCAGCCCATTAAAATTATTTTGGCAGGTGAAAATAGAGTGGATATCATTGAAAATGCCCAATCACTTTTGCCGGTAAATTTTGATAAAGAGGCATTAAAATAAAAAACTTTTAACACTATTTAAGCCTAAACTCATTCCAAAGCACATCATCGGGTGGCTCGGCTACAATGCTCAAAGGCTCTTTCTTTACGGGGTGGATGAATTCTACTTTTCGCGCATGCAAATGAATACCTCCATCGGGATTTGAACGCGGAAAACCGTATTTTAAATCGCCTTTTATATGCAAATCTATTTTTGCCAATTGTGCCCTTATTTGATGATGTCTGCCTGTGTGCAATTCAATTTCCAACAAATAATACTTGTTTGTCCGTCCTTTTAAGCTATAGCTTAAACTTGCCTGTTTTGTATTGGCTTTTTGCCGGTCATAAGCATAAGATTTATTTTGTTTTTGATTTTTTATCAGATAATGTTCTAAACGCCCACTTTCTTGCAGTGGCGGATTATCAACAACTGCCCAATATATTTTTTTTATGTTTTTATCCTTAAAGATTTGATTCATACGACTAAGTGCTTTACTTGTACGCGCAAAAATCACAATTCCGCTGGTAGGACGGTCCAAGCGGTGCACCAAACCCAAAAAAACCTCACCGGGTTTATTATATTTTTTCTTGATATAAGCCTTTACTTTATCAATTAAAGTGGTATCGCCTGTTTTATCACCCTGAACAATTTCAGAACAAGCCTTATTTACAATAATCAAATGATTATCTTCATAAAGAATTTCCATACTGAGTTTAAAATTTAAGCAAAACTTATTCAAGTAGCTTGATTTCCGGTAAATATTTAAAATCTTTAAGATTATAGGTAAAAAGCGGTAAGTCATACGCAACAGCCGTAGCACCAATAAGCGCATCAGGGATATTCAAACCGTGACTTAACTTAAATTGCTCAATAAAAACTTCTGCAGTGGCAGATATCCTTTCATCAATATAAATTACAGGGTATTTTTTAATTTTTTTCACTAAAATACTTAGTTCTTTTTTATTTTCACAACCCCAAAGAAGTTCCATTTTTACAATTGAAGGAATAATAATATTTTCAGTACCAATTTGCAAAAGTTTTGCAATAGTAGCTTCATCATTTCTAAACCAATGTATGAAAATATTGGTATCACAAATTACCAACTGCGTTTCCATGCGCTATTCCTCAACAATTCGGCATTCATATTTTCTTTATTAAATATTCCTGCAAAGTCATTTATATCTGTTTGTTCATAAGTCCACAATATCGGTAATTTACTATATTTTCTCTTTTGAACTTCACGAACCTTATCTATTGAAACATGCTTTTCATTTTCTTGATCCTGCTCATAGTCTTCCTCAATAAATCGAACAATAACCCGCATTCGTTTATCTATTTTTACAGAACCATCAAATTTAATTTGTCCGTTTTCGTATATCCCCTTTAATTCCAACATAGCTCATTTTTTTAATCATATGATAAATTTACAAATAATACTCCGGTTTAACAAGTGTTGGAGTAGAATTTTTAAACCTTAAACCCTTAACTTCTCAAACTATTCTGCCTGCTTCATTGACAATTGTATTCTTTTTCGTGGAATATCCACACTAATTACCTTAACTTTAACCTGTTGATTAAGCGAAACCACATCTGCCGGATTACTGACAAACTCATTTTTAAGCTCTGAAATATGTACCAAACCGTCTTGTTTTACACCTACATCAACAAAAGCACCAAAATTGGTGATATTGGTAACAATACCGGGCAGTACCATACCCTCATACAAATCTTCAATTTTGTGTATTCCTTGTGCAAA
Source organism: Bacteroidales bacterium (assembly GCA_021647685.1). Lineage (GTDB taxonomy): Bacteria > Bacteroidota > Bacteroidia > Bacteroidales > NBLH01 > NBLH01. Next base: position 2,613 of record JAKIUH010000167.1, on the reverse strand, counting down.
TTCAAAAACAGAAATCTTCGTTCTCGGGTCACGTCCGGGCTTTTCTAATTCACGAATAATATCTTTAAGCGTAGGTATCCCGATTTTATCATCCACATAGGCATCTAAGCGAATTTGTTTACGCTTTTTTTCATCTTTAATTAATTCATCTACCGAAGTATCCAAATCTTTTGCCATTTTTTCTACCACATGATACGATTCGGGATGCACCGCACTGTTATCTAAAGGATTTTTTGCCCTTGGAATGCGTAAAAAACCCGCTGCCTGCTCAAAAGCTTTTGTCCCCATACGTTTTACCTTCTTCAACTCTTTCCGGCTCTTAAATGCGCCGTTTTCCTTGCGATAATCCACAATATTTTGTGCCAATTGCGGACCTAAACCCGAAACATAAGTCAATAACTGTTTACTTGCCGTGTTTAAATCTACACCAACCAAGTTTACACAACTTTCTACCACCGTATCCAAGCTTTTCTGCAATTTGTTCTGATCCACATCGTGCTGGTATTGCCCCACTCCTATTGATTTTGGGTCAATTTTAACCAATTCGGCAAGCGGGTCCATCAGCCGGCGACCAATGGAAACAGCACCACGCACCGTAACATCATACTCGGGAAACTCCTCTCTTGCAATTTTTGAAGCTGAATAGATGGATGCACCACTTTCATTAACAATAAAAACCTGTACATCACGGTCAAATTTAACCGCCCTCTTAATAAAGTTTTCGGTTTCCCTTCCGGCAGTTCCGTTACCAATGGCAATAGCTTCCATATCATACGAACTTACCAAGTGCCTGATTTTCTTGGCAGCTTGTATGGTTTCCGATTGTGGCGGATGCGGATAAATGGTTTCGTTATGCAATAAATTTCCTTGTGCATCCAAACACACTACTTTGCATCCGGTACGATAGCCCGGATCAATTGCCAATACCCGTTTTTCACCTAAAGGTGAACTTAAAAGCAATTGCCGTAAATTTTCAGCAAAAACACGTATGGCTTCGTCATCAGCTTTTTCTTTGATAATATTTCGATACTCCGTTTCAATGGAAGGTTTCAACAAACGCGAATAAGCATCGGAAATTGCCAGACTCAATTGTTCAGCCGTATCGTTTTTGGTGTGAATGTATTTTCGTTCCAAACGATAAACTGCCTCTTCTTTATCCGGCGCAATATTAAGTTTCAAAAAGCCTTCTTTTTCGCCCCGAAACATTGCTAAAATACGATGCGAAGGGCTTTTCATCAATGGCTCGCTCCATTCAAAATAATCCTTATATTTTTGTCCTTCTTCCTCTTTGCCTTTTACTAATGATGTTTCAATAATGGCATCTTTCTCAAACAATTTTCGTACAGTATTGCGTGCATGAATATCTTCGTTTATCTTTTCGGCAATAATATCGCGTGCTCCTTGTAAGGCGTCTTCTACATTTTCAAGTTCATCGTTTAAAAAGCCTTCGGCTTCCAGTTCAATATCAATATTTTTTTCCTTAAAAATAATTTCAGCCAAAGGTTCCAATCCTTTCTCACGAGCTTTTACGGCACGGGTTTTACGCTTTTGCTTATAAGGCAAATACAAATCTTCCAACTCATTTATTTCTTGCGCTTTCATAATTTGAGCACGCAATTCATCGCTGAGTTTTCCGGCTTTCTCAATGGCAGCCAGAATACTTTCACGTCTTTTTTCTATTTCGGTAAATTTTTCCTGCAAGCTTTTAATTTCGCTTATTTGCACCTCATCTAAATTACCTGTTCGCTCTTTACGGTAGCGACTGATAAAAGGAATGGTAGCTCCCTCACGGAGTAATTCCAAAGTGTTGGCTACTTGCTTTTCGGATAAGTGCAATTGCTTGCTTATTTTTTTGATAAAATTTGTTTCCATATATTTTATAATTTGCAGCCCAAAGATATAATTCTTCTGCAAATTAGAAATCTTAATAAAGTTTTTTAATTATAAATAACTGAATATCACAACTAAATTTTATCAACAATTTAATCCTACTATTTATTTTTTTTATAGATTTGTAATACATATTATTTAACCATAAACTAAATCAACGTGAAAATTACAACACAACTGATTATAATACTCCTATTTATTACGGCAAATCAACATATTGCTGCTCAAAAATCCATTCTTCAAGAAGAAAATGCAAAGTATAAAAACTATTCGTTTAAAAGTGAAAAAGAATGGGATGAATACAACCGATTTGTCCCCCAAAAAATGAAAAAAACCTACGGAACAAAAAATACCGGCTTAAATAAAATAATATTTGGTTGGAATCCTTACTGGATGGGAACCGCCTATAAAGATTTTGACTATTCGCTTTTAACCGATGTTTCCTACTTTTCGTATGAAGTAGATCCAAACACAGGTTTGCCTTCTGATTTACACTACTGGAAAACCACGGAGTTGGTTGATTCTGCACATGCCAATAATTGCAGAGTAAGCCTCACTGTTACTCTATTTAGCGGACATGCTGCTTTTTTTGCCAGCAGCAGTAGCACACAAACACTTATCGACACGGTAATTTCTTTAATTCAATACAGGAATGCCGATGGTGTAAATCTGGATATTGAAGCTGTTCCCAGCGATCAAAGCAGCCAATTAACCGCATTTGTA
>JAKIUH010000166.1 GCA_021647685.1 Bacteroidales bacterium | reverse complement strand
CATAATCCAATTCAAATTTCACCAATCGGTTTGCTTGTCCGTTTTGCTCAATTCTTCGTATCTTACTTTTAATTTGTTCTATTGGGCTAAGCAAAAAATACTGTTCGATGGTATCAACATAATTAAATATAGGTCTTTTAACCGTATAATCAAAGCCATTCTCAAACTCTTCAAAATACAATGGGCGTTTTAACAACTGCCACATAGGATCAAATGAAATATGATCATCAATAAAAACTTCCGGTTTAACCATAAAATATTCTAAACTAAAATTTCGTTCATATTTTCCTTCCTGATTTATATGTCCTGCTCCCCAAGTAGCATCAACAAAATAGTAGGCTCCATTAACTCGAATTACATTCCATGCATGAGCTAAATTCATTACTTTACCAAACTCTTTACCATACCCGTTAACTACATAAGAAGTTAAACCGGCCAATTTACTAAGCTCATTAAACAATTCGGAATAATGTTGGCATACCCCTTTTTTCTTTCTCATTACTTCATGAACGATTTCTTCAACTGTACTATAAAGAGGTGTTTCATATCGGCTCTTAACATCGTAATCAATATTTTTGGCAACCCAAAAATAAATAGCAGCAAATTTTTCATTTTCATGGTCAAAAGGCTTTGTCAGATAGTTGCTTAAATCTCTTGTACTTTTTGTTTTTGAAACCGGAGTTTTATCAACATATCGCTCTATTTTTTCAAAATCAATCGAATATACAAAACATGAACTTAAAACCGTCAAATACACAATAAAGATATTTCTTTTCATACGTTTATTTTTTTTCTAATTTTGCTAAGACAAACTTTCACTTTATGGGAAAACATCTATTAAAAATAAGTAACTTTCCTATTCCTTGCTTATCTTTGAAACATGATTCTTTTTAAATATACAACAAAATTTTATACTCAGTTATTCTTATCTTGCTAAAAAACATTCTTATTCAAATAATTGTCTAAGCTAAATCAATACAAATAAACTCATAAACACCTCATTCAAAAGACATTAAACCATTATGTAGAACTATTCTAAATTAATTAATGCATTAAAATTTGTTAAAATTATTTAGGATAATAATATCTAAATATATATTTTTGCTACCATTCTTGTTAAAATATTAATAATAATTTAAACTTATTTTAGAATCTTATGCAGACAAAATTGGCTTACGCTCAGAAAATCAATAGATTATTAGCTCTGTTTTTACTGCTTTTTATTTATAACATTTCTTCGGTAGCTCAAAAGTCACCGGAAGAAAATTTTAAAACTTGTTCAGCATGTCATACGATTGGTAAAGGTAGATTAGTGGGTCCTGATTTAAAAGGAATTACTGAGAAATTTGAAGAGGAATGGCTGATAAAATTTATTCAGTCATCGCAAACAATGGTAAAAAATGGTGATGAACGTGCAGTAAAAATATTTGAAGAGTACAAAATCCCCATGCCTGATAACAATCTTTCAGAGGATGAGGTAAGGGCTCTTTTAGAATACATTAAAAATTACGATCCTAATGCCGTTGCTCAAACAAAACCGGCAGTAAAAGCAAATCCCAATTTTTTAGAAAATAATTTCAGTTATTTACCAAAAAATACCAAAGGTATATTTTACATAAGTATCGTACTATTGTTACTTTCTATTTTTGATTTAGCAGTAACTAAATTCTTGAAAAAAGCAGTTGCAATTCATATAATGATTATTGGCTCTACTGTTTTTCTTATTTCGATGGTTGTTTATCAAGAGGCTGTTAATTTAGGAAGATATCAGGGTTACGAACCCGATCAACCTATAGCATTCTCACATAAAGTACATGCCGGTGAAAACAAAATAGATTGCCAATATTGCCATAGCGGTGCCATGGAAAGTAAAAGATCCGGTATCCCTTCTGCAAATGTATGTTTAAATTGCCACACAGTTATTAAAAGTGGTACAAATACCGGTACCAAAGAAATTGCAAAAATTTATAAAGCAATTGATGAGGGAAAAGCAATTGAATGGGTAAAAGTACATAATTTGCCCGACCATGTATATTTTAGTCATGCCCAGCATGTTAATGCAGGTAAAATGGATTGTACCGAGTGTCATGGTGATGTTGCAAATATGGGACGTATCCAACAAGTTAATGACTTGAGTATGGGTTGGTGTTTGGATTGTCATCGTAAAAAACAAGTTGATTTTGACAATAAATATTACAGCAATCAATTTAAAAAATATCACGAAGAAATAGCCAATGGACACAGAAAAGGTGTTACCGTTGCAGAAATTGGCGGACAAGATTGTGCAAAATGCCATTATTAATTAATTTTAAAATTCATTTCAAGATAATTTTATTATCTAAAAGATAAATATCAAATAAAAAAATGAAAAAATACTGGAGAAGTCTTAATGAATTACAAGGAAATTTAAGTGTTGATCCGGAACCGGAATTTTCTACAACAGGTATTTCCGAGGACGAAATAAAAGGTAAAGCAAAAACTACAAGGAGAGACTTTTTGAAGTTGCTGGGTTTTGGAGTTGGTTATGCAACCATTGCTGCAAGCTGCGAAACGCCTGTAAACAAAGCAATACCTTATTTGATTAAACCGGACGAAGTAACGGTAGGAATTGCAAATTACTATGCATCAACATTTTTTGACGGACATGATTATTGTAGTGTTTTGATTAAAACACGTGAAGGTCGCCCCATAAAAATAGAAGGAAATGAACTTTCAAGCATCACAAAAGGCGAAACCACTGCACGCGTTCAAGCATCTGTCCTAAACCTATATGATTCGGCAAGGTATAAAAACCCTAAAAATGGAAACACAGACATCAGTTGGGACGAAGCTGATAAAGCAATTCTTACGGAATTAAATAAAATAGCAGAACAAGGAGGCAAAATTGTTATTTTCACATCGACGGTAATAAGTCCTTCCACAAAAAAAATATTTGAAGATTTTAAAGAAAAATATCCTACAACAGAAGTAGTTTATTACGATGCAGTTTCATACAGTGCTATGCTCGATGCAAACCTAAAAGCATTTGGCAAACGCGTATTGCCTGATTATCACTTTGATAAAGCTGATTTAATTGTAAGTTTTGGTGCAGATTTCTTAGGAAATTGGATTTCACCCATAGAATTTACAAAACAATACAGCAGCAAACGTAAACCGGAAAAAGGTAGTACGAAAATGTCAAAACATGTTCAGTTTGAATCTACTATGACATTAACCGGTAGTAATGCCGATTACCGCATTCCGATAAAACCAAGCGATGAAGTTGCACTTTTAATTGAACTTTACAATAAATTAGCAGCCAAAGCAGGTGCTGAAAAACTAAACGGAGGTAAAGCAATTGTAAATATTGACACGCTTGCCAGTGAACTTTGGGAAAACAAAGGTAAATCCTTAGTAGTTTGCGGAACCAATGATGTGAATAATCAATACATCGTTAATGCCATAAACAATTTATTAGAAAATTACGGCAATACTATTGATATTAATACTCCTTTACTTTTAAAACAAGGAAATGATGCAGAAGCAAAAGCAATTGTTGAAGAAATGAATGCCGGTAAAATTTCTGCCATTTTCTTTAATAATAGTAATCCAGTATATGATTATCCTGAAAAAGAAAAATTTGTAGAAGGACTGAAGAAAGTTGCTTTAAGTGTTTCCTTTGCAAGTTCAAAAGATGAAACTTCCCAATTATGTACTTATATCTGTCCTGACAACAATTATTTAGAAAGCTGGAACGATGCAGAACCTAAATTAGGACATTACAGTTTGGCTCAGCCAACAATACATCAACTGTTTGATACTCGCCAGATGCAGGATAGCTTATTAAAATGGTTGGGTAAAGAAGCACAGTATTACGACTACATTCAGCAGTACTGGGAAAAAGAAATTTTTCCAAAGCAGAACGGATTTATTGATTTTACTGCATTCTGGAACCAAAGCCTTCACGATGGTGTTTTTGAAACAAAAACAGTATCAGAAACAGCAACATTCAATAATAGTGAACTTACAGATGCTGCAAATAAAGCAAATAAAGAGGGAGAAGGAATTGAGTTGTTGGTTTATGAAAGCATAGGTATAGGTAATGGAACCAATGCAAACAATCCGTGGCTGCAAGAATTGCCCGATCCGGTTTCAAAGGTATGTTGGGATAATTATCTTGCCGTTTCCTATAACTATGCCAAATCAAAAGGCTTAGAATTAGGAGATATTGTTAAGGTAAACGATAAATTTGAAATACCTGTACTTATTCAGCCCGGGCAAGCTGACGAAACAGTAGCTATTGCAATGGGCTATGGAAGAACCAATGCCGGTCTTGCAGCAGATGGTGTAGGGCAAAATGCTTTTACTTTATTGGATAATTCAGGTGATTATAAAAATTATGTAATTTCCGGTGTAAAAATTGAAAAGACAGGAAAAAATCATAAATTGGCACTCACGCAGGAATATCACACCATGCAAGGTAGAGATATTGTGCACGAAACATCACTTGACGAATATACAAAGAACCCAACGGCAGGTAATGAGGCTCATGTAAAACATGAAGAAAACAAACCCATTACCTTGTATCCGGGAAGAACTTACGAAGGACATCACTGGGGCTTAGCGCTTGATTTGAATGCATGTACCGGATGTAGTGCCTGTGTTATAGCATGTCAGGCAGAAAATAATGTTCCGGTTATCGGACGTGACGAAGTTATCAATCGCCGTATTATGCACTGGATGCGTATAGACAGATATTATTCAGAGCAGGCTGAAAATCCTGAGGTATTTTATATGCCGGTAATGTGTCAGCATTGTGATAATGCGCCTTGCGAAAATGTTTGTCCTGTGGCAGCTACACCGCATAGCGATGAAGGCTTGAATCAAATGGCATATAATCGTTGTATCGGTACAAGATATTGTATGAACAACTGCCCGTATCGCGTACGCAGATTTAACTGGTATCAATATACAAACAACCAAAAATATTCATTTACCGAAGATTTGGACTTGTCACGAATGGTGCTGAATCCTGATGTATTAGTACGTACACGTGGTGTGGTTGAAAAATGTACTATGTGTGTTCAAAGAATTCAAGAAGGCAAGCTCAATGCTAAAAAAGAGAATCGTCCATTGCGCGATGGTGAAATTAAACCGGCTTGCTTGCAAGCATGTGCTGCTGATGCAATTATTTTTGGTGATTTAAATGATAAGGAAAGCAAAATTGCCAAAGCATACGAAAACGAGCGTAATTATCATCTACTTGAAGAATTACATACATTGCCAAGTGTGGGTTATTTAACAAAAGTGAGAAATAATTCAAAAAAAGATTTTATTAGCTAAGTAATATAGCATACTGATAAATTAAAGCACTCCGCAATAGCGGATTAAAACTTAAAAAAACAGAATAATATGTATGATGCTAAAGTTAGAGGAATTCTAATTGAAGGTAATAAAGATTATCATCAGATTTCGGATGAAGTTTCTAAACCCGTTGAAAGCGCACCGCCAAAATGGTGGTATGTGGCTATGGGTATTGCTACCCTGATGCTTTTAGCAGGCGTATGGGCAGGTTATGTTACCATATCGCAAGGAATAGGAACATGGGGTTTAAATAACTCAGTAGCTTGGGGCTGGGGAATTATTAACTTTGTATGGTGGATTGGTATCGGGCATGCCGGTACCGCATTTTCTATTTTCTTGTTGATATTAAGACAAAAATGGAGAACATCAATTAACCGTGCAGCAGAAGCAATGACCGTTTTTGCCGTATTGGCAGCCGGATTGTTCCCAATGATACACATGGGACGTATTTGGTTTGCTTTTTACATTATGCCTTATCCCAACACCAGAGGTCCTTTATGGGTAAACTTTAACTCTCCCCTATTTTGGGACGTTGTAGCAATTAGTACTTATTTAATGGCTTCAGCAACATTTTGGTATGTAGGTATGATCCCTGATTTTGCAACCATTAGAGACCGTGCAAAAAAGACAGGTAATAAAATTAGAGAAGCTATTTACGGAGCCTTAGCATTTGGCTGGGACGGTTCTACTAAGACCTGGTTGCGTTTTGAACATCTTGCCATGATACTGGGAGGTTTAACAGCTCCATTAGTAATTTCAGTACACTCAATTGTGGCAATGGACTTTGCAACATCAATAATGCCTGGATGGCATACCACTATTTTCCCGCCATACTTTGTTATAGGTGCTATATTTTCCGGCTTTGCCATGGTACTTACCTTAATGATTATTATCCGGAAATTTTACCATTTTGAAGAATATGTTACTAAAGGACACCTGGATGCTATTGGTAGGATTCTGACCTTCATTAGCTTGATTATGGGTACGGCTTACCTTACAGAAATATTTATCGCATGGTACTCGGGTAGTGAATATGAGTTTTTCACTTTCTTTAAAAACCGTATAACCGGTGATTATTATTGGGCATTTTACGCAATGTTCATTAGTAATGCAATAGTTCCCCAATTATTCTGGTTCAAAAAAGTCAGAAACAATATTACAATGGTGTTTATTATGTCGATTATAATTAATATTGGTATGTGGTTTGAAAGATATGTGATTGTAGTAACTTCATTGTCAAAAGACTACTTGCCTTCTGCATGGGCAGATTATTCGCCGACCATTGTTGAAATTTCTTTATATATCGGCACCTTAGGTTTATTTATTTTAGGTGTATTGGCATTCTTTAAATACATACCAATGTTTGCAGCAAGTGAAATTAAAGGTATTTTAAAACCAACTACTATTAAAGAAGAACAAAAAAATTAAGCTATGCAAAAAAATATAATTGGAATTTATACTGATGAGAGTCTCGTTGCTCCGGCAATTGAAAAATTGGAAAGCGAAGGTGTAAAAGTAACCGATGTTTACACTCCATTCCCTGTATTTGAAATAATACATGCTTTAAAATTGAAATCCCGCTTTCCTTATTTTGCTTTTGGATTTGGACTTACCGGATTTCTTTTAACATTTTGGTTTCTTTATTGGTCTTTTGTTCAGAGTTATCCATTAAACTTTGGTGGCAAACCAAGTTTTTCGCTTTCATTTGTAATTATCCTTTTTGTAATGGTAATTAATATTACCGTAATTTCCTCCTTAATTGCCTTTTTTGTCCGAGAGAAAAAAGGACCAGGTACGAAAGCAAAAGAAGTTGCAGAAGGTGTAAATGATGACAAATTTGTTTTACTTATTGAAAATGCAAAACTTGATGAAGAAAAAACTGCTAAGGTATCAGAAATACTTAAAACTTCAGGAGCAGTTGATGTAATTGAGAAAGAAGTTGAAGCATAAACTTTAATGTTAATATAAAATATAATATAATACTATAGAAAAATGCATATAAAGATTAAAATAAAAGCAGCTCTAAGTATAGTTCTTGTTACACTTATTCTTTCTTCGTGCACACATGACAGGAAGAAACCGGGAATGCAATATATGGACGATATGGTTACACCAATTGCCTATGAAGATTATAGCCCAAACCCTGTTTTTGCAAACGGACAAACAGAGCAAACTCCTGTTGCAGGCACTATTGCCAGAGGTAAAATGCCTTATCCGTATGCAAGAACTGCAGAAGGACAAAAACTGGCAGGAGAACAACTACAAAACCCGTACACGCCAACAAAAGAAGTTTTAGAAAGAGGCAAAGCAAAGTTTGACATCTACTGTATGATATGTCATGGCTCAACAGGGCGTGGAAACGGAACTTTATTTGAAAGTGGTAAGTTTACTGCGCCTCCCACTGATTTACTGGGTGATAGAGTACAAAATTTACCCGATGGTGAAATTTTTCATGTAATTACAAAAGGCTCTATTGCCGGATTAATGGGTGCGCATGGTTCGCAAATTAAACCGGATGACCGTTGGAAAATTGTTACTTTCATTAAAAACGGATGTTCTGTAAAAGTAAAATAACAACATTTAATACGATTGAAAAAATATACAAAAATGGAAAATAATTATATCCCTTCATCAAAATTAAGAAATATATCATTTGCATTGATTGCCATTGGGATTGCTGCATTAGGTTTTGGTTTTGCAACCGGAGTAGAGCGCACTTGGGCTAATTTTTTGCTCAATTCATACTACTTTTTAACACTTTCGATTGGAGCAGCTTTTTTCTTGACTATTCAATATATTACCCAATCAGGATGGTCGGCTCTTTTTAAAAGAATTCCCGAAGCGATGATGGCTTTCTTGCCGGTAGGTGCTGTTCTGTTATTAATCTTTTTAATTTTCGGTTCCCATTCGGTATATCATTGGACTCACGCCGAAGCTGTTGCTCACGATGAATTATTACAGCATAAAGAAGCCTATTTGAATCTGCCTTTTATGATTGTGCGTTACGTGCTTTTTGTAGGTTCGTGGGTAGTACTTGCATGGATGATGCGGAAATATTCTTTATTAGAGGATGAAGTAGGCGGATTAACTTATTTTCAAAAAAGTGAATTCCTGTCAAAGGTATTTATTTTTGTGATGGCATTTTCGTTTACATTAGGGACTATTGATTGGATTATGTCCATTAACCCACACTGGTTCAGCACCTTATTCTCTGCAAAAAACTTTATGGCAGGCTTTTTCCATGCAGCAGCAACCATTACTTTGATTGTATTAATACTAAATAAACAAGGATACTTCCCACAACTCAACGAATACCACAGACATGATTTTTCTAAATACATTTTTATGTTGAGTATCATTTACGGGTATTTATGGTATTCGCAATATTTCTTAATCTGGTATGCAAATATCCCGGAAGAAACAATTTATTTTACGCAACTCAGGCATCATGGTTGGGACGCTTTGTTCTTTGCTGATATAGCTATTAACTGGGCATTTCCTTTCTTATTTTTGATGCTTAATAAAATTGCGAAGAATGCAAATGCGTTAATATTTACCGCAGGAGTTTTATTTATCGGCTTTTGGATTGATTTATATTTGCAAGTTATGCCGGCAGTTGCTAAATCGGCTAATATTCCTCCGTCAAGCATCGGCTTTATTGAAATTGGTTCATTTCTCGGATTTTTAGGTATATTTATGTTTGTAGTGATTCGTGCTTTGTCAAAAGCACCTCTTATTG
>JAKIUH010000165.1 GCA_021647685.1 Bacteroidales bacterium | reverse complement strand
AAATCTTCATCGTTTTTTGCGTAAATATGTGGTACGGCAAATTTATCCCTTTAAACGGTAACTTTTTCTTTTAATCCTTTAAGTTGAATAGCCGTTCCATAATCGGGCAGTGCTTTTGTTGAAATATGGTTTACAAAAACATAACCGACGATAAAAATAATAATTAATAAAAAAAAGCCAATAATTAAAATTCTTTTTAAAAGTTTCATAGTTAGTTGATTAGGTGTTATAAATAGTTATTATATTTTGACTTATTATTCGTTTACATCTCTTTCTTTTTATCAATTTCTTTCTGAATTTCTTTATTCAAATTACCGATTTGAGCTGCTTTATCTTTTACTTTTGCTTCTAAACGGGCATTTAATGTTTTTAATTTAGAACGTTCAATTTGTAAAAGCTGGCGCGTATAATAAACTCTCCTGTAATTTAATTCAAGGTTATATGCAATAAACATCCCGATAATGTTCATAAATATTAAGAAAAAACTATTGACAATATTTAATAAAAAAGGGGTTTTAAATACTCCGAATGAAAAAAGAATATAGGCTGTAACAACAATAATTCCTGCAACACTTGCCCAAATAAAACGCAAACGCAAAAAACCATAATTCATAATTAAAATCAGACCTAAACCGGCAAAATAATAATTACTTAAATCGCCGGGGGCAACAGTCATCATCCGAAACAGTCCTAATGCAGTAAAAATGACCAGTAAAACACCTACGGGCTGCATTATTTTTTTGAAAAACGACAAAAAGCTCAAAGACAAAAGACTTAATAATGAAATACTTACAACTAAATATCTTTCAGTCCATAATTTATGAGTAAAATCAGGTATTAAGGCAACGTCTAAAATACCAAAAAGAGAATAAATAATTAGTACTGAAAATAGAGCAAAGCGTAGTTGATTTAATGATCGGGCAGCATATTGTTCCTGAAAATCTGTTTCTAATTCTTTTTCCTCACCGATAAAGGCAAGTGTTACTAAATTTATTCTAAATTTTCTGATATTATCACCTGTATTGAAAATATTCATCCAATCAGCCATAGCGCAATTTTGTACATATATCCGCACGAATTTAAATTATTTTTTTCAATTTACCCAAAAACATTTAGTTTTGTACTACTTCCTTTAAAATTTACGGCTTGAAAGATTTAAGCAAAATAAATGATGATTTTTCTGAACTCAATGAAAAAATGCAATTGGTTTGTTCCGTTGCACATGCAGGGTTTTGGGAATATAGAAAAGACAGTAAAAAGATTATTTTATCGGATGAAGCATGTGAAATAATCGGATTAGAACAACAAAATGAACTTTCATTTATACGTTTTCTGAAAATGCTGTTTGATATTGAAAAAGCCGATCTTATTTATCAACAATTCAAAAAAAATATTCAAGAGTATAAAAACATCAACATTGTTTTTTCTTTTACACGCTTAAACGATTATCGAAAAACTACTGTTAAAGTAGTTGCTAAAAACCTGAAAAGTACAATTAAGCAAAAACGTATTTTAGGTATTGTTCAAGATATTACAGAGCAAGAAACTTCAAAAGAGCAGCTAAAGAAAGCCAAAGATAAAGCCGAAGAAGCAGATTTGCTAAAATCAGCATTTTTAGCAAATATGAGCCATGAAATTAGAACACCCTTAAACGCAATTGTAGGTTTTTCTAAACTTTTATCTAATCCTGCTATTAGTAATAAACAAAGGCAAGAATATAGTGAATATATTGCACACAGTGCTGAAAATTTATTGAACCTGATTCAAGATATTGTTGATGTTTCCAAGATTGAAGCAGGAAAAATTCATATCCGAAAAGAAACATGCTTTGTCAATAAAACGCTCATTGAACTTAAAACAACTTTTGAAAAAGAAAAACTGAATAAAAATAAAGAACATATTGATATTAAACTAAAAACATACATAGAAGACGAACATTTTGCCATAAAAACCGATAATTTTCGCTTGATACAAATATTCAGTAATTTATTGGGAAATGCTTTAAAATTCATAGAAAAAGGTTCGATTGAATTTGGTTATATTATACCCGGCAAGAAATACATTCAGTTTTATGTAAAAGATACGGGAATTGGTATTCCTATTGACAAAAGAGAGTTGATTTTTAGCCGTTTCGGGCAAATTGTTGATAAAAAAATAAAAAATCCGGGAGGCACAGGTTTGGGCTTGTCTATTACCAAGCAACTGGTGGAAAAACTGGGCGGAAAAATTTGGTATGAATCCGAATTGAACAAAGGTACCACTTTTTATTTCACTTTACCTTTTGATAAAATAGAAGGTGAGATTCCTGTAAAAAAGGATGAAAATTTTGAATTAAATATCCAAAAAGAACTAAATATTTTGGCAGTTGAAGATGATAAATTAAATATGATTTTATTGAAAGATTTATTATCTGTAAACTCTGATAAAATTAAAATAGACGAAGCCGTTAACGGACGGGAAGCTTTAAAATTATTGAAAAATAAAAGCTATGATTTAATTATTATGGATGTGCGCATGCCCGAAATGGACGGCTATGAAGCTACAAAATACATTCGTGAAAAATTTCCCGAGCCAATTAATAAAATTCCGATTTTAGGACTTTCGGCAAATGCGGTTAAAGAAGAAATTGAAAAAGGAAAACTTGCAGGAATGAATAATTTGTTAGCTAAACCTGTAAAACCGGAAAATTTAATTGCAGCAATACAGAAACTAACCGGCAATAAATCTGTAACGTTTCAGAATACAAAAATTGATACATTAAGCAGTGAAAACAAAATTGTAAGTGTTGATTTTTTTAAGCATCTTTTTAAAAATGACAAAAAACGTATTAATAAAACCATTAATGCTTATTTAAAAGAAATTCCGGTTCAATTAAAAAACCTGTCTTCTTATTTAAAAGAAAATGATTTTGAGAACTTGAAGATCACTGCACACTCTTTAAAATCTACATTTCGATACATTGGTCGTGAAGATTTATCCCGAATTGCAAAAATTATTGAAATAAATTCAGACAACAACACGCATGATAAACAAGAAATTGAAAATAAGATTACTCAATTATCTGATAATTGGAAATTCATAGAAATAGAGCTTAAAAAAATGTTAATTAAATGAAATACATGAAGGCTTAAAGAAAGAATAATATCTTTGTGTTCTCTGTGTCCTTTGTAATTAAAAATCACGGAATATTGGAACGAAAAAATTAAATTTGAATTTTTTAAATTAAAGAAAAAAATGGCAGAGTATAATTGGAAAGATAAAACCATCTTGGTTGCCGAAGATATGGAAATGAACTTTGTATTGCTTAAAAAAACTTTGGAGCAAACAAAAGCCCATATTATCAGAGCTAAAAACGGACAAGAAATGGTGGACATAATCAAATCCAACAGCGAAGTAGATATTGTTTTGTTGGATATGGGAATGCCTGTTATGGACGGATATGAAGCGACTAAATTGCTTAGAAGTGAAGGTTATAACATACCTATTATCGCACAAACAGCTTTTGCATTAAACAACGAAAAAGAACGAGTTCTTGAAATTGGATGCAATGATTATGTTGAAAAACCAATAAAAAAAGAAATTCTTTTTGAAAAAATAGACCGGCTTATTAACTAAACCTATTTGCGCCTAAACCTACTATCGCATGAAAAACAAAAAAAAAGATAAACACAAAACAAAGACATATCAACAAAATGATTTGTTGCAACTAATTGATGCTTTTTTTGAAAAAAACCAAACATTATTTTTTCGTATTTTCTTGGCAGTGAGTTTTTTATTTACGCTTTTACTTTTTAATTTAAAAGTAAGCGTGGGAGGCGATGATGCCAATTACATAATTCGTGCCTACGATTTTATTCACCATTTTAAATATCCCGCCTTTCAAGGTCCGCTTTACCCAATGATATTAAGCATTTTTGTGGGTATATTTGGGATAAATCTTCCTATTTTAAAATTTTTTTCCACACTTTTACTCACCGGACATTTTGTAGCATTTTATTATACTTTTAAAAACAAAATACCTTAAAACATCTTGTTTTCTACTTTGATGTTAATTTCCATTAATACTTTTTTATTATTTTATGGCAGCCAAACCTACTCCGAAGCATTGTTTATGTTTGCACAGATGATGTTTTTCATTTTCTTTTTTAAGAACTTTATTACATCATCTGTTTCCGGTTTTGATAAAAAAAAGCAAATAGCTTTATTTTTATACCTTGGAATATTTTTGTTGGCATTAGGCTTAATTAGAAGTATAGGCTACGTGATATTGATTGTTGTAGTTGTGTATTTCTTGTCGCAAAAAGAATGGAAAAATGCCGGTATTTCTGTACTCTCATTTGTTGTTTTTTCGGGTTTATGGAAAATTATTAAAATGCTGTTATGGAAAGATACTGCTTTGCAGTTTAGTAATCAAGCTTCATCTTTGATGATGGTTCACCCTTATGATGCGAGTAAGGGAACAGAAACATTTATGGGCTTTATCGGACGGTTTATTGATAATTCAAATATATACATTTCTAAATTCTTTTTTCAGATACTTAATTTGCGTCCGGAATTGATAAAAACCCCCAAAGGCTATACCACGCCCGAAGAACTTCCTTTTTTAACAATTTTGGTATATATTCTAATTGTTTGGGCAATTATCTATTATTTTAAGAAAAATAAATATTTACTTTTTGCAGGAATCTACCTTGTAAGTGGTCTTGGTTTAACTTTTGTAATTCTTCAAACAATATGGGCGTCTTATCGCTTAATAATGCCCTACCTGCCTTTGCTGATAATGTTTAGTTTATTAGGCATTTATACTTTATTGAAATTAAAAAAATTAAAATCTTTTCAATTGCTGTTTCCTGTAATTATATTGATACTATTTTTCACAAGTTTTCAAAATGCAACGGTTAAAATCAAAGAAAATCAAAAAATTTTAAAGAAAAACCTGGCAGGAAACATGCTTGCCGGATTAACACCCGATTGGCAAAACTATATAAAAATGACCCAATGGGCTGCCAAAAATATACCTGAAAATGAAGTGATTGCTTGCCGCAAACCCAATATTGCTTTTATATATACAAAAAGGCGTTTTTTCGGTATTTACAAAGTACCGCAAAACACTGACCCCGATTCACTTTTGCAAAATTTATACAATCATAAAGTAAATTACATTATTATGGCAAGCTTGAGAAAATACGAAGCGCAAAAAACTCAATATACCATAAACACAATTTTCAGATACACCTACTTTATACGGCAAAAATATCCCAATAAATTTACAGTGGTAAAACAAATAGGAATAGATGAGCCGGCTTATTTAATCAAACTTAATTGATATGAAGTTCCTCTATCTTTTTTTAGTTTTAACTATTGTTCAGGTTCATATTTTTTCGCAGTATAACCCACAATACGATGAAAATAAAACACCTACTTATTACGAAGTAATAAATACTTATAAATACCTTGCTGATAACTATAAACAGGCAAAACTTTTTACTGAGGGGAAATCAGATATAGGAAAACCCTTACATTTATTTGTACTTTCTTTGGATGGCGATTTTAATCCCGAATCTTTAAAAAAGAAAAACAAAAGAATCATTTTGATTAATAATGGTATCCATCCGGGTGAATCTTGTGGAATTGATGCAAGCCTTCAATTTGCAACGGATATTCTGACCGGGAAACTTAAAGCTAAAAAATATTTACAAAACACGGTAATATGTATAATCCCAGTTTATAACCTTGGTGGAGCTCTAAATCGCGGGTACAGTCGTATGAATCAATCAGGACCTGTTGAGCATGGTTTTCGCGGAAACGGTAAAAATTTAGACCTGAATCGTGATTTTATCAAGTGCGACTCCGAAAATGCAAAATCTTTTGAGCGTATCTTTCAAAAATGGAATCCTGATATTTTTATCGATACACATACTTCAAATGGTGCTGATTATCAATATAAAATTACACTGATAGCCACCCAAACTGATAAGCTAAACTCTGTTTTGTCTGAATATATGGATAATACAATGGTGCCTTATCTGTATAAAAGTATGAAAAAGAGCAACTATGAAATGATACCTTATGTTCAAACAATGGGCAGAACACCCGATGATGGAATTTTCGCTTTTTACGATTCACCCCGCTATGCTTCGGGCTATACCGCCCTTTTTAACACCATTGGTTTTACTACCGAAACCCACATGCTCAAACCCTATAAGGACAGAGTACTATCTACTTATCATTTTATCATAAATCTAACAGAATTTGTGAATAAAAATTATAAAGAAATTGGCAAAACAAGACAAAAAGCTTTTGAAAATACAATTAACCGGTCTGAATTTCCCATTAAATGGGTTTTAGACAAAAATAAAGATAGCACCCTACTATTCAAAGGCTATACGGCAAAATACAAAACAAGTGAAATAACCGGCATGCAAAGGCTGTATTATGACCGTAACGAGCCTTACGAAAAGCAAATTAAATATTATCATCATTATAAAACCGTTAAAAGCATACAAAAACCTGAATATTACATTATTCCACAAGCATGGAAACGTGTAATTGAACGTTTAAAACTCAATAATATTCAAATAACGCAATTAACTAATGATACAATTTTAAAAGTTACAGCTTATTATATTGATGATTTTAGTACCCGGGATTTATACGAAGCTCATTATTTACATTACAACATAAAAACGCATAAAAATACGGAAAATATACAATTTTATAAAGGTGATTATATAGTAAAACCTAATCAAAAAGGAAATTATTATATCATTGCTACCCTTGAACCCGATGCCGATGATTCTTTTTTTGCATGGAACTTTTTCGATGCAATTTTACAACATAAAGAATGGATTTCGGATTATATTTTTGAAGAAACAGCCTTTAAAATATTAAAAGAACATCCTGAAATTAAAGAAAAATTGAAACAAGCCAAAAAAGAGGACTCAAATTTAGCGAAAAGTCATTATTATCAATTATTTTTTATTTACCAACATTCTGATTTTTTTGAGAAAAGCTATCGAAGATATCCTGTGTGCCGTAAAGAATCAAATAATTAGAGTGCGTCCATAAATTCGTAACTCTTAGTTTTCAATAAATTATCTTATTGATTCATTAAGCAGTAGGCAGTCCTCATTAAGCAGTAAAGAGACTTAATTACAATAAATTACTTAGCTACGTACGGTAAACTGCCAAGCTTTTACAAAATACCAAAAATAAGATATTACAAAAAGACTGACTTTATAAACAGACACAAATTAATAAAGTATCTTGTATCCCTTAAATTGCAAATTTATCCACAGCTGTAGAGTAGAGGATAGTTGAAGATTTAAAGCATATCTATACAAATAATGCACAGAAATATTGTGCTATACACACATCGTTATTTGCTATTTAGCAAATTCTTTTTTATGTTTGAAAACATATTTAATAACCTTAATCTAATTTAATTATGAAAAAGAATTTAGCTATTATGCTGGTACTGTTGTTTATCGCATCTTGTACCCAACAAACTGAGTTTTCCGTTCGTGAAAACAATCAAAATCAAACCGAATTAGCTCCGATGAATCCCTCGGAAATTAATTTGGCGATTAAAGAATCCATACAATCTACCGGTGATTTTAATTGGAACGATGCAACCGACTATATGCTTTGGAGTGCGGCTATGCATGGAGACAGCATATTAACCATTGGTTACGGAAAATCTCCATTTGATATGCACAAAAGCACTGCTAATGAAGATATTAAACAAAATATTCTTCAGATAATCAGCGAAACTGATGCAATTGCATCCGGAAATTTGAAAAAAGAAGAATCTCCATTAATCTATGACGATCAGGATTTAAATCTAATTGACGTTAGGATTACAAGTATTGAAACGGTTCGAGAATTGAGAAAAAATAATATGGTGAGATATGTTGAGCCCGCCGGCTATCGTTTTTATGCTTATGAACCGGATTTTAAAAGTTCAAAAGGGTGTTCGTTTGCAGCTGCCAGTGTAAATGCAAGCGATTACCGTACAATAAGTCCAAATTGCTTGGTTTCATGGACATATGATAAGCATAGAATTCCCCAAGCATGGTCATTAAGTACCGGATTGGGCATTACTGTTGGTTTGATTGATACAGGTGTTTCCCCATATCAATCGCTTTTAGGCTCCAATTTCTCTGATGGATATTCAACATCAAGCCGCTATATTGCTAAATACGGTACTTACGTAGATTCATGGAAATGGTGGTCAACAAAAACCGATGGACCTAATGACAAATGCGGACATGGAACTTCAATGGCTAGTACTATTGCTGCTCCGCGTAATAACGATTTTATGCCGGTAGGAGTTGCTTATAATTGTAATTTAGTTTCGTATAGAGGTACAGAAGATGTTGTTTTGGATGGTTATCAGGAACAAAAGGGGGTTGCTAATGCACTAAATGCTTTAGCAAATCGCTCGGATGTTAAAATCATTTCAATGTCCATAGGACATATATTTACTATTAACCGTATTAAAGATGCCGTAAAATATGCATATTCACGTGGTAAAATGATTATTGCTGCCGGTGGAACTTCTACATGGTGGACAAATTGGGCAGGTGTTATTTTTCCTGCAAACATGAACGAAACCGTTGCTGTTACCGGTATTAAAGACAATGGTTACAATGAATGTGAAACTTGCCACAAAGGCAGTAAAATTGACTTTACAGTGGTAATGGAAAGATATTGGGATGATAGTCGCCATTCTGTATGCCTAGGATATTACAACAATACTAAAGATTATGTTGGCGGATCATCAGTTGCCACTTCGACAACCGCAGGAATTGCCGCATTAATTTGGGCACGTCATCCTTCATGGACACGTGATCAGGTATTGAGTAAAATGCGTCAATCGGCTGATTTATATCCCAATAAAAGTTCGAACTACGGGTATGGAAATATAGATGCTTATAAAGCAGTACTATAAAAATTTTTATTCCTTAAATCCGCAGACTATGTTCATAACGAAAAGTCAAAAAACTTGTCCGACCACTACCGGTGGATGTGCATCAGTTTTGGCTTTGCAGTAGAATATAGTTTACGGATTTAAGGTATTACCTTAATTC
>JAKIUH010000164.1 GCA_021647685.1 Bacteroidales bacterium | reverse complement strand
GATATTCTAGTGTCTGTCCATAAAGTCAAGAGTTTGGACTATAAAGTTCGAGTTCAAGGCGTGCGATAAATACAAACCGCAGAATACTAGTGTATTTGAGGATTTGTATTTTGAGCAACACCGCAGAAACCGGACTTTATAGACGAACTCTATTTAATATTTTTTGCCTGAATATAAACAAATTATCATAAATAAAAAATTACATATAATACTATTTTAGTTAAAAGATTCAACGAATATGCTGTTTCTCTGTATTTTTCATTAATTTTATTTTCCTTTGGAAAATAAAGTTCCAAAGGAAAATAAAAACTTAAAACCTACAAAATAAACTCAATATTATCTTTATCGGTTATTTTTTCGCAGTATTGACATTTTAAACTAACTCCGTCTTTTGCGGGCATTACATTAAATTTCGGCAAAACGTTTTCATGATTGGTAATACATTTAGGATTTACACATTTTGATATTCCAATAATTTCATCAGGTAATTCCACTTGCTTTTTTTCAATTACATGATAATCTTTAATAATGTTTAAACGAGCTTCGGGAGCTACTAAAATTAAACGGTTTATTTCATCGTCTTCAAAATATTTATCCGTTAATTTAACAATTGCCTTTTTCCCCAGCTTTTTACTTCCCAAATTGGTTCCAAAAGTAGCTTGTTTCTCTAAATTTTCCAGTCCTAAAATTCGTATTACTTTAAATAAATTGTTTGCCGGAATATGATCGATTACCGTACCGTTTTTTATGGCACTTACAGATAATTTTTGTTCTTCTTTCATTTTATCTACTATTAAAAATCAATTAAACCTGAAATTAAACTAAACCCAAAGTAGCTGCAATAATTGCTTGACGTGTATAAACACCATTTAATGCTTGGGTGAAATAATAAGCTTCTTTAGTATCATCAACATCTTCGCTAATTTCATTAACACGTGGCAAAGGGTGTAATATTTTCAGATTTTCTTTGGTACCCACCAGCATCTCTTTTTTCAAAACATATATATTTTTTGTCTTTTCATATTCCAAAGGATCTGAAAAACGTTCTATTTGTACACGGGTAATATAAATAATATCGGCACGTGAAATAATATCGGTAAATTCACTGTGTTCATAATATTTTATTCCTTGCTCATCAAGATATAACTTGTATTCTGTTGGTACTTTTAATTTTTCATGCGATATAAAATTAAAAGTAGGATTAAAATGCGATAAAGCCATAATCAGTGAATGAACAGTTCTTCCATACTTTAAATCGCCAACCATAAAAATATTCAAATTTTCAAGTGTTCCTTGCGTTTTATAAATCGAATATAAATCGAGCAAGGTTTGTGTAGGATGCTGATTAGCACCATCCCCTGCATTAATGATAGGGACATCGGAAATTTCGCTGGCAAATTTTGCACTTCCTTCCAACGGATGACGCATCACTATTAAATCGCTGTATTTACTAACGGTAATAATCGTGTCTTTGAGCGATTCGCCTTTTGTAACACTTGAAGAATTAGCATCGGAAAAGCCAATAATTCTACCTCCTAATTTATTAATAGCACTTTCAAAGCTTAAACGAGTACGTGTTGAAGGCTCAAAAAAAAGCGAAGCAATTACTTTCCCATCCAGAATTTTTTGGTTCGGATTTTTCTCAAAATAATCCGCCAATTCTAAAATTTTAAGCATACCTTCTTTGCCGTAATCTTCAATTGAAACCAAACTTTTGTTTTTCATTGTTGTTGTTTAATAATTATTTAATTTTTTTAGAGCATAAAGAAAGCAAAGCCGACAATGCTTTGCTTTGTATATCAATAATTTGATTGTAGTTTTTTCATCAGTAAGCGATAAATTTTTAATGCTGCAAATATATCATTTTTATTTATAATTTCATTAGGAGAGTGAATATTACTTATGGGTGGCCCCACAAAACACCAGTCAACAGGATACGGACTTTTTTGCACACAGGCACCATCACTACTTCCGCTTTGCTCCACTTCTAATTGAAACTTTACATTGCCTTCAAGGGCTGTGTTCATAATTTTATCAACAAAAATCTTTCTTGGTATATACTCATCTCGTAATGAAATAACTACTCCTTTGTCATGAAAAACACCTTCGGTAGTATAGGTTGTATCAACAATAATAAATTGATGAATACCATATCGTTCGTATAAATATTTCACAACATAGCCACGCCTTCCCCCGCCATGTTCTTCATGTGTTGTAAATGCCAAGACTCCATGCTTCATTTCTTCGGCAAGTTTTAACAACATCCAAACACCCAACCGATTATCCAAATAGGGTGATTGTATAAATTCATCTGTGTTTTTAAAATCAGGCTTAAAGGTTAAAGTAGTTCCGGTTTTTATAAGCCGCTTATAAATATACGAAAGATTATATTCATCTGTGTTTTTATGCAAAATACAGTCAATTTTACCTATTTCATCTTCGCCTTGCAATTTATAACCTGTTTCACTTAGCGGAGTGCCAATAGGAATTAACTCTTTATTGTAACGAACTGTATATCCCACAGTATCCGTATGGGCAATAAATGCAATTTTCGGTTTCCCGTAAACCAGCAATAAATTATCCTGAAAACGATTACCATACACTAATTTTGGCTTTTTTGCCCACCAATATTTTGCACTATTTACATAATCTATCAAAAATTCCTTAATACGAAATTCCTCTCCGGATGGTGCATGAATGGCACACAATGTTTTCAGAATATTCATTTTATCGGTAATGTGAACTTAATCCTTAATTTGTACACTTTTAATTTGTTTAAGCTTTTCTTTTACAACATCAAGTTTACTTATTTTAACATCTATTTCCAAAAAACAAGACGCTAAGAATTCCTGTTTTTTAATTTTTATATCCTCATCTTTGGTCATACGCATAATATCATTCATTACCGGATAATCAAAAGTAAAACTCAGTTTTTGACTCAGCGTTTTTTCAATAATGAAAGCATTATTTAAAGCATCAGCAGCGGCAGTTTTGTAAGCATTTATTAAGCCCGGAATACCTAATTTTGTACCGCCGAAGTAGCGAATAACTACAATTAAAATATTGGTTAATCCAAAAGCTCTTATTTGCCCCAATATAGGAGGACCGGATGAATTAGCAGGCTCACCATCATCACTGGAACGGTAAATAGGCTGTTTTATTCCTAAATGAAAAGCATAAACATGATGGCGTGCATCGTGATACTTTTTTCGTAGGGCGGCACGGTGTTCATTCACTTCTGTTTCATCATTTACAGGGAAAGCAAAAGCATAGAATTTACTTCCTCTATCTTTAAAAAAACCTTCGGAAGGCTTTGTAATAGTTTTGTATGTATCTTGTATATGCAAATTATTTATTTATAATATTATTAATATCTTTAAGGTCTAATCCCCAAATAACACCAATTTTATGTATCCAAAGCTTTTCTTTTTTCAAAAAACGATTGTCCGAAACGGCAATTTGTTTTAAATCCTTAAGACTATTAATTCGGTCTTGTTTTGAAAACCATGAAAAATCATTAATACATTCAACGATTTCAAATACTTCGTTTTCAAAATCTTCATCATGCACTTTGCTTTTATACCACTCCATTACTTCATCCATTACGCAAGAATAATCACCGTGTTTTGTTTCGGTTCTTAACCACTTACTAACAGATTGCCAAATAGTTAATTGCTCTACACGTTTATATTTTCCATCGGTTAAATGAGCAAAAGCAACATACAAAAAGCCAAAATAATGTGCAGGTTTTAGGTTTATCAGGTTCACAGATTGATTTTTAAAACATTTAAAAAGTACAAAATTTAATTGCGAAATTACAAAAAACTTTATCTATTTTACAAAATAAAAATTTCCTCTAAGCGATGTTGACTCCCATGGCACTTGCCTGTCTTCTGACTCTTCCATTACAGTTGCCCTAACTCTTTGAAACATTTCTAAAATAGTAATTCCCGGTGTAGCCAAATGCTTCAATAAAGCCGATGTATATAAACCATTACTTCCGGAACCATCTGAGGCAGTAGTTCCCGGCGAGGTAGCATAAGCAATTAATGAACCGGACGGAGCATTCATAAAAGCAAGCCCCTTACCCTGAGTACTTCTGGTCCAACTTCGCTCAAAGGGATTGTTCCGACAAGCATCTAAAATCACAATATTTACACTACTTCCGGCATCTTCCATACGTGCTAAAACACGCTCGGCATTAACACAATCATACTCTACATCGCTTTCCGAATTGATATTTGCATCAACAGGTACTAAATAGTTGGAGCCTTTAACCTGAACACCATGTCCTGCATAAAAAAACAAACCTACATCGTATGATTGTAATTTTTCGCCAAACTCATCAATTGCTTTTTTAATATCTTTTTGGCTTAAATTAGTATATTCCATTACCTTAAAACCTGTTTGTCTTAACGCTTGTGCAATAGCTTGTGCATCATTTTCAGGATTGGCAAGCTGTCCGCCAAACTCATATGCAGCATTGCCAATAACCAAGGCAAGTCTTTTCTCAGTTACACTATTATGTTTATTACTGATTTCTTGATTTTCACTTTCCGGCTGATAATTAACCCTAATTTCTTTTTTATCTACTAATTTACCATTTTGATTTAACTCAAAAACCAGAAAATTTTCTCCTTCGTGCAAAAAATGCATGGTCTGAAAATTTCCTGAAGACTGCAAATTGACAGGCTGATTATTTAAACTAAATTGTAAGCCGCTCTCAAAAGGAACAATTTTACCACTCACCGATACCCCATTCTTTTGAGTATTATTTAACTCACTATTTGTAAGTTTAACAAAACCTCTTTCGGTTTTTGGAGTATAAATAATTATTTTCGGAGTTTCCGTTTGTTTATTTTTAGTTTCTTCAATAATAATTTTGCTGATTTTTATATTCTCAATAATCATTTCTGTTCCTCGGGCTACATTTATTCTAAAAAATCTTGAAGACACTTTTTCAGTAAAACCTCTTCTTATTAGTTTATTATTTAGGAAGATTGTATAATTTGAGCCTAGCCGCTTAAAAGTTAATTTATTGATTTTATGCGGCTTAAACACACTCCTCAGTCTTTGATTTAATACTGCAAGCTTTTTAGGATTCAAATGAGACTTGCCTGATGCATGAGCAGTTAGCATTCGTAACATATTTTCAGCACCTTTCTGATAGAGCACACGCATCTCCACCTCAAAATTATCAGGAAGCGGTTTGTTTATACCTTGTGGTTTTACTTGAAAACTTTCAGATGTAGCTTTTAAATAATATTTCCCGTTTTTAATTTTGGCAAATTTTTGAGGACTTGAAAAAATAGGCCATTTATTCTTATTGGTAGTAAAATCTTCATGAAAAACAATTTTTTTTGTCTGTACATATTCATTTTTGTTACTGCCGTATTGTTGTGCATTAATTTCGGGCATACAAAAAACAAAAATAACAATAAGCACCAAACCGTAAATAATGTATTTTTTCATTTCTCTAATGTTTAACTGTTCCTACAAAAATGTAAAGTAACTCTTGTTTACAAATAATTGAAAACACGCTTTAAGATAAGAATGTTTTATCGTTTATGAAACAAAAATAAACTTTTTTTATTTTATATTTGCAATAGAATTTTTATTATGCAAAAAATACCTAAATACAAAGCACTTAGAATTTATTTTGTAGCATTTTTGCTCTATTATTTGCTTATATCTCCTGTATCAAGCATGCTATTTGTAACCAACTACCCAAAATTTCATGAAAAAATTGACCTTTTAAAAACAGATAACGATACTTTAAAAAATACAATTAATATAAATTTATCGAATCAAAAAGACAGTATTAATACAACAAACAGTAAAGATACATTAACAAGCGACTACAAAAAAATCATCACAGCTCCACATGAAACAAAATTAAAAAGAAAAAGGTTTATGGAGCTTGAAAGTTTCTTCTTTGAGCTGTTATCATTTGCTTTTGCCTTAGGTTTTTTATTTGCACTGCCCTTTAAAATATATTTTAAGCGTAAACGGAAAAATAAAAAGATTCCGGCGAAACTTGTACGCTTTTGTAAAAAAACGATGATTTACTCCCCTTTGATTAATGCAGGCATTGTTTCTATTCCATTCATTATTACCGCTGTGTATATGATGAATCAATTATTTATTTCAGATATTTTTGAAAATTCACTTAAAAGAAATGTTTACACACAATACTGGATAGTATTTATTTTTGCAGGAATTTTAACAACCATGTTTGTTTATTATTGGCATCGACATTTAATGCAAACAAGATATCTGGAACATGTATTCTCTAAAGAAGAATTAAGAAAAAGAATATATCCCGGGAAAGGCGGAAAAATAAAATATAAATTACTTATTTCAAGCACAATGACTACTCTGCTTCCTTTGAGCATAGTATTGGTTTACCTTTATCTGAGCCTTAGTTCGTTAAAAGATTTAAACTTAAAATCATTTACACAGCCGGAAATGCAAATTATTTTTGGCAGATACTATCATCATTTTGAAGCAGATGCATTAAAAAGCTTTCTTGAAAGCATGAACCTTTATTACATCACTGCACCGGATACCATATTTATGTTTGCAGGGATTATTGTGGGAATTATCATTTCACTTGTTTACCTGATATTTTTTGTTTATTGGTCAAATTATGCAATTATTATTCCTGTTGGCGAATTATTAAAAAACATGCAAAACACAACCGGTGGAAAATTGGATAATTACAGTATTGTACGAACAAATGACGAAATTGGAGAACTGGCAGAAAATTATAATGTAATGACTGAAAAATTAGGTGCATACATCAGTCGTATTGCAAAAATGAATGAAGAATTAGAAGAGAAAGTAAAACAACGTACCAAAAAAATTGAAGCGCAAAAACAAAAAATTGAAATGCAAAAAGCAGAAGTTGAAGCGCAACGTGATGAAATTGAACAACAAAGAGATTATGTAATTAAACAGCGTGATATTGTAGCCCATCACAAAAGAGCTATTACCGACAGCATTGAATATGCAGGTAATATTCAAAGAGCACTATTGCCGCCCGAAGAATTATTTAATCGTTATCTTAAAGAATATTTTATTCTATATAAACCTAAAGACATTGTCAGTGGAGATTTTTATTGGCTTTATAAAAAAAAGGATAATGACAAAAAGCTGCTTATTGCAGCAGCCGATTGTACCGGACACGGCGTTCCCGGTGCATTTTTAAGTATGCTGGGCATCAGTTATCTTAATGAGATTGTAATTGATAAAGATGAGTTTAATCCGGCAACTATACTTAATCAGTTAAGGGATAAGATTATTAAATCATTACACCAAACCGGCGAAGCAGGAAAATCAAAAGATGGTATAGATATTGCGCTATGTTCTATTGATTTTGAGAACTTAATAATTGAATTTTCCGGTGCATATAATCCACTTTATATTATTCGTGAAAATATTGATGATAACTTGCTTCATGAGTATAAAGATAAAGCGGATTACATTATTTCAAATTATGGAAACAGTATATTAATTGAAATAAAAGCAGACAAAATACCGATTGGTATATCACCCAAAAAAATGAATACTTTTTCTTCAAAAAGATTTCGCTTAAAAAAAGGTGATGAAATATTTTTATTTTCAGATGGTTATGTTGATCAATTTGGAGGCAGTAAAAGATTAAAATTTTTATACAAAAGATTTAGAGAAAGTCTGGCTAAAATGTACGGTATTACAATGAAGGAAAAGCAAAAAAAACTTGAAGCAATTCATAGTAAATGGAAAGGTAAAGAAAAACAAATAGATGATATTCTAATTATTGGAATTAGAATTTAAAAAGCACTTTTACTTTTTTTATAATTGCTAAAATACAATGGAAAAGCAATACAGACAGATATTCTAAGCGTTCTGTACTAAAGTTTATAAATAAATCAGGTTAATATAAATTTCTTTTATACATTTGAAGTGAAAAACAACAAAACAACAACTGCAAAAAAAACATCATAAATGTTTGATTTTTAGATTTTTATCAATATATGCAGAATAGATATATAAAAATAATAGCATTATTATACACCGTAATTTTTTTTATATCCACAGTTAAAGGACAAGTTGAGGAGCGCTTTGAGCGATTAACTCGTTTAAATGGTTTATCACACGACAATGTTTACGCTATAATTCAGGATAAATACGGATTTATGTGGTTTGGCACTCAAGACGGACTTAATAAATACGACGGCTACACTTTCACTAAATACTATCATGAAACAAAAAATGCTAACTCGTTAATCTCAAGTAGTTTTGGAAAAATATTTGAAGACAGTAAAGGAAATCTCTGGTTTGGAACCTATTTTAGCGGTTTAGATTGTTACGACCCGATAAAGCAAAAATTCAAACATTTTATTCATGATGAAAACGATACCAACACAATCAGCAGTAATCGAATTCGCTGTATTACCGAAGATAAACAAGGATATATTTGGGTAGGAACTTCGGGAGGAGGTCTTAACCGTAACGACCCGCTTACTAACGAAATTGTACGCTATCAAAATAAACTAAATGATTTAAACTCACTTGCAGACAATAATGTAAATGCACTGGCATTTGATGAAAGTGGAAATTTATGGATTGGTACCGGTGTCGGACTGGATGTTTTAGATGTGGATGCAAATCTGTTTTCACATTACGAGTTAGGCAAAGAAAGTTTTGACGACAATAAACAATTACCAGTAAGAGCCCTTATTATCGACCATAAGGGTATTTTATGGATAGGAACTACAGACGGACTGTTTGTTTTGGACCCATTCTCTAACGAAATAAGAGAATATAATCATGATTTATCAAATCCTAATAGTATCAGTAATTCTTATATTAATGTAGTTCTGGAAGATTCGGAAGGAACAATATGGGTAGGCACTGAAAGCGGGGGTTTAAATAAATATATTCGTAGTAAAGATATTTTTGTAAGCTACCAATACGATGCTACAAATCCGTACAGTATTAGCAGTAACAGGGTTTGGTCTCTATTTGAAGACAAATCGAAAATTTTATGGATTGGAACCAAAAGCGGCGGAGTAAACAAATTAGACTTAAAACGTAAAAAGTTTCACAATTTG
>JAKIUH010000163.1 GCA_021647685.1 Bacteroidales bacterium | reverse complement strand
TAACATGCTATCCTTTTTAACAGGTTGCATAATAGTAGGAATCGACATACTTGATCGCATAGCAATGGATAAAGGGCCATCTTTAAAAACATATGCTTTACCCGTTAGCAAGTCGGTAGCTACAGCGCGGTAAGGAATATAAAACTGATCGAAAGAAGAATCCTCTGCTACGGAAATGGTCAAGCGTTCAAAAAGCAATTCCAATTCCTGCCCTTTAATAGCCCCTGAAGGCAGTCCCGGTTTCCAACCTCGAACAGGTAATTCTGCAAAATATTCACCATAGTCCTTCTTCTCCTCCACATTTACCCTACGATAGTCAATCTTATTACTCAATACATCGCTCCATGTTTGTTGGTAGATTAAACTCTGTATAGAATCCACTGTCAACCCAATGACATATAAAGCTCCAACAAGGCTCCCCATACTTGTACCGGAAATATAATCCGGATGAATTCCTGCTTCTTCCATCACCCGCAAGAAACCCACATGAGCAATACCTTTTGCACCACCACCACTTAAAACAAGTCCTATACGTGGACGTTTTGGAATGCTGTCTTGAGCAAATAACCGGTTCGGAACAAAAAACAGAATGGCAATAATGAAAAGTATATATTTTTCAGCTCTCATAGATTATTATATATCAGTATCTTATACAAGTATAACTATAACATGCAAAATACAGATTTAGTGGGTATAGCTATTTCTTATTTTATTGATTTCTTGAAATAAGTTGATAAATATTTCAGGAGTTATATACACTTTATTATTTATTTTATCATCATTTTTAATCAAAGATGTTGGAGTTTTATTTCGCAAGTTAGTCTTTTTATAGATTCTTTGAAGTTTTAACATATCTTTATAAACATCATTTACCACGGCATAATCCGAATAATTTGCCAAAGCATTTACTACTAAACCTAATGATTTTCGTTGCGAAGCAATTCTTTCAGCCAGCTCTTTATTAATTTCAACCGATTGTGTTGCCAATTGCATGGCAATATACATTCCCTCTATCCAAGCGCCTACTAACACCAGAATTGCCATTTCAGGGCGATTATCTTCGTTTAAATATCTACCTGAACTTAAGAACACCTCTTCGATAAGCCTTCTTAATGAATCCTGATTCGATATATTGTCTTCTATTTTTAAAATATCCTTTTCATCCATAATTTGTGTAATCCCCAAATTATCGGCTATTGTCTTAATAGCCGAAAGGTAGGAGGATACCAATTGGTTTTGTTCATAAAAACCGGCATAACTCAAATCGGCACAATAAACACCTAAGTTTAATGCCAAACTTTTGCTGGATTCATAATACGGAACATTATTTACCGGATTTAAAATATTTTGATTAAATTTAACTTTTGCTTTAGAAATAGATTTAGCCGTTTCAACAGGTGATGGAAAAGTTTCAAATATTTCTTTAACCGATACTAAAACTTTATTTTTTTTAGTTTCATTAAATCCGTATTTATCGTAACCTTCGGTATTATTTGTACATCTTGAAAAAAGAAGAAATACAAAAATTATTATAAATAAAAACTTATTCATTATCATTACTATAAAGAATTAAAAATGAATTTATAATTTTGCAATTTAATAAAAAAATATTGTAAATGGACAAATTAAAACAAAATAAACTTATAATCAATAAATTACAAAGCAATGATATAGAAGAAGTCCTTTTTGCTTTAAAAGAACTGCGCAATACAGGAAATAAAAACCTGATTCCGGTTGTAATAGAACTGTTATCAAAACATAAAAACGAAAGAGTAAAAAAATCGATAACAGAATTACTTTATGATTTAAAATATCAAGCAGCCGCTCCTTATATCGTAGAGGCAATTAAATCTGACAATTATAAAGAAATTAGAGCACAATTACTTTCGGTTTGCTGGCAATCAAGATTGGATTTTAGTGAATACATTCCGGTTTTTATTGAACAATTTATAAAAGGTAGTTTTAGCGTTGCATTTGAAGCTTTTACAGCAATTGACAGTATGGATGCAAAAATTGAAGAAAATCTTGCTCTTGAATCAATAAAAAAATTAAAAAATGAACTCAGCAGCATTGCTGAAAATAAAAAAGAACTTTTGGTAGAATTGGTTCACATATTAGAAAATAAAGAAACAAAATAAAATGGCAAAAGTAGTATTAGGATTATCAGGCGGGGTAGATTCGAGTGTGGCGGCATACATCCTAAAAGAGCAAGGACATGATGTAACGGCACTTTTTATGATTAACTGGCACGATACCACCGGAGTGCTTACAGGTGATTGCCCTTGGGATAACGATTTAATGTTTGCTAAATTAGTGGCAAAAAAATTGGATATCCCTTTTAAAACCGTTGATTTAAGTGAATTGTATAAAAAACGTGTGGTTGATTATATGTTTGCCGAATACGAAAAAGGAAGAACTCCAAATCCTGATGTACTGTGCAATCGCGAAATAAAATTTGATGTATTTTTAGATGAAGCTATGAAATTGGGTGCTGATTTTGTAGCCACAGGTCATTATTGCCGAAAAGAGGAAATTGAAAAAAACGGAAAAAAAATATACAGGTTGCTTGCCGGAACCGACAAAAATAAAGACCAAAGCTATTTTTTATGTCAGTTAAATCAAAACCAGCTTGAGAAAAGCCTTTTTCCCATTGGCGACATTGAAAAGCCCGAAGTACGCCGTATTGCCCACGATTTAAAATTGGCATCAGCCGACAAAAAGGACTCACAAGGGATTTGTTTTGTCGGCAAAGTGGATTTACCTGTTTTTTTGCAACAAAAATTAGCACCTAAAGAAGGTGAAGTAATTGAAATTCCGCGTGAATTTTATCATTCGGTTCATATCCCTGAATATACCGGTGATGACAAAGAGTTAGAGCGCATTGCTCAGCCTTATTTTTACAATAAAAATGACGGGTTTTATACAGGAAAACATAAGGGTGCTCATTTTTACACAATCGGGCAACGAAAGGGTTTAAACATAGGAGGAAAACCTTTACCCTTATTTGTTATTGCCACTGATGTTGATGAAAACATAATCTACGTTGGGCAAGGCAAAGATCATCCGGGCTTATACCGCAAAGGTCTTTTTATTAAAAAAGACGAAATTCATTTTATCAGAGAAGATTTAAGGATGACCGTAGGTGAAGAGCGCGAATATTTAATCCGCCACCGCTACCGCCAACCCTTACAAAAAGGAAAATTATATATGCGCCACGAAGGCTTATACATCCTATTTGAAGAAAAACAAAGAGGTATTACCGCCGGACAATTTTGTGCATGGTACGATGATGATGAATTAATCGGTTCAGGAGTAATACATAAATAAACATCAGGGCGGACGAACGGGCTTTCCGCTCATAGTCCTCGTCGCTGCACGGGCAAAAACATCGCCAAAAAAGTAGCTCTGTGTCCGCCGCTCTTTTTTGACGTGTTTTGCAAATCCGTGCAGCGCCTACGGGCTATCCGCTTCAATCCCTGCCGCATACCCGCACATATCAGTTCTCTTGAGCTCTGAAACTTTTACACAGTAAAAATAAAATCTGAGCAAATCTCAGTAATCTGCGGATAATCATTATTTTGCACCTATCTTTGATACTAAGAAAGCATATTCATCCTTAAATCCACAGGCTATGTTGGTAATGAAAAATCAAATGCCTGTACGCACTTTGTTGAATGTGCGTCAGAATTGGTTTTGCGAAGAAAAAACAACACAGGCGTGGGGCAATAGGTACGATGGGTGTTTACTCTGACTAACCAACAGAAAGTTTCTTCGAGCATTCCCATAATGGTGCGCATCAGCTGGCAAGCAGACGCGGTTTTGGCTTTGTTGTAAAATATAGTTAGTGAATATAAGGATTAATATTAGTATAGGGTTTTCTATTTACCTTCCTATAGGCAGACCCTAGATTAAATAAAAATAAGCATTTGTGTTTATATTTATTTAATGTGTTTATAATAAGTGTTTTATATATTTAGTTATCTGTATATTGCAAAGAATAATATAAATATTTTATAAATAATAGAAGAGCAATGAGCATTTTGTAACGTTCATTTATGTTGTAAACCTTTTTTATCCCAGAAAAATTTAGGTAACTCAATTTTGCTTTAAAACATCCTGTAAATTTGCATTACTTCAAAAAGTTTGGTTAAATCTGTTTTACTCGGTCAATTTTTATAATTAACATTTAAATTTCAAAGTATGAAAAAAATTTTCACAATTGCTATTTTAAGCATTTTTATTTTATCTTCTTGTCAAAAGAAAGATGAAATTGAACCATTGGTTGCCAAACTTAAAAACGAGATGACAGCAGAGGTTGGTAAAACGGTTACATTAGATGCCTCTGCTTCTACCGGTTTAGACAGAGCCCAAATCGAATGGATATATAATAGTGGACCAATGTCTAATAACGAACTTATGTTTGATAGTCAAGGCAACCAGGTTTTTGATGCTACATCTGTAAAACCCTCGTTTGTCGCAACAAAAAACGGGACTTATAGCTTTACGCTTAGGCTGACTGCTGGTAGCGAATTCAGTGAAGCATCTGTAAATGTTACAGTAAGTGGTATCCTTGAACTTACCAGCTTAAGCGAAACCACTACTTTGGAGGATATTAATAACGGGGGTGGCGAAAGCTACGAACCGGATTATCTTATCAATTCAGTGCTCACTATACCAGAAGGAACTACGATTTCGCTCGGAAAATATACTGATATAGCTTTTGGACCGGAAGGGGGTATTATTGTTGAAGGCTCTTTAATCGGGAGTAATAGTGGTCTTCCAAATCTGTTTGAAGCTTCGGGGTCCTCTAAATGGAAAGGTGTATGGGTTAAACAAGGCGGGAGTTTTGGTATGTCCAATATTAGCTTTTCGGATGCAGGTGCTGCTTCTTTGAGCGGCAATGCTGACGAAGCCGCCGCTTTGTTGGTTGACGGAACAGCGACACTCGATTTTGCTGATTTCAAGAACACTGCTGCTTATGGTATATATGTGGGTGCTACAGGAAGCATATCATATTCTTCCTCGCTTGAATTTACGAATAATGTGAATACATTGCGCATACCTTATCATTTATTAGCAGAATTTCCTTTAAGTGCTGCTGTAAATTTAAACAACGAATCTGCTACTGCCCGCATTGAACTTTATGGGGTAGATGGCTACACTTTACAAAATGCGGTACAAATATCTAATGTAAGCAGGCCGATATACGTAGAATCTGATATCGAATACAATTATACAGGGGGGAGTTTTGTTATACAGAATGCTGAATTAAGGTTTGCTGCCGGTACAGGCTTAATTGTTAATGGGAGGGACTGTCAATTAGTGAACAGCAAATTTATCGGGCAAACCGAAACACCCGGCTCATGGAAAGGGATATTTATTTCCAGCGCTTATGGGGGCTCTTATGTTGACAACTGCGTGATTAAGGATGGCGGTGGGGCAACTTATGCCACGGCCAGCGGGCCAGCGGGAATATATCATACAGGGGTCGACAATACATTGATTTTTTCAAACAATACGGTGTCCGATAATTTAGGCATAGGGCTGATAGCTGATGGCATCCTTAGTAATTTTGAAGGGAACAGTTTTGATGGTAATAGTTTGGCGCATGTAAAGATGAATATAGCTAGTTTGCAGCAAGTTGCTACAACCAACACTTTTACAAACGGTGTGGCGACTATAGAACTACAAAAATTAACTGGTGGTGTAGCAACAAATTTGACTTGGAAAAGCCTTGGTGCAGGTAATTACTATTTGTGCAAAACAAATATTGATGCAAATACTTTGACAATGGAAGCAGGCTTGAACGTTAAATTCGACCTCAACAAATATTTAAGCGTATCCAGTGTCTTTACGGTTAACGGTACGTCAAGCGAACCGGTTGTTTTAGAAGGTGTTACCGGAACTCCCGGTGATTGGGTTGGTGTGCGCTTTACGCAACATGCCACTATTGATTATTTAACAATAAAGGATGCAGGAAGGACTGGTGGCGAGGCTCTTTTTGGTACTCAAAATACGGCCAACCTGTTCATGCAGGCTTCCGCTTCACGTATCGTAAATATCACCAATTCGACTTTCTCGAACGGCGCAGGCTATGGTGTGGTTGTAAAAACAGGCACAAGTCCGTTTACGGTTAATGATGCGGCATCGAATAATACAATGAGCGGTTCATTAGGTAGTTTCAAAGATGAAAATTTATAAAGTCAATTTATAAAAGAGCCATAAATCTAGTGGCTCTTTTTCTTAATATTTAAAAATAGTAATAATGAAACAAATAATAATATATATAGCATTTGCATTGCTAATTGTTATATTTTCTAGTCCGGTTCTTTTTGCTCAAAAACTCAAAAGACCGGGTTATGTAGCTAAATCTTCTAACTATGAATTTAAAGAAAATAAAGTAGGTATGCCTATGAAAGGGTATTATATCGAAAAAAATGGTAATGAGGTAGAGGCAATAATTGCTTATTCAAAACCTGAATACTTTGTTGGTGATTTTGCACCAGCAGTAAGTTTATACATTTGTAAAGAATTGACAGACAAGAAGGTTAATCTTTTCAATCCGGATGATCCAAACCATAAAGAGTATGTAGAAAAGAAAGATATTAAAGCTTTTTTTATTGACGGACATTTGTATGCAAACATTCCTGCTGTTGGTTGGAGAATCGTGTTGAATGAAGGTGCTATACACAACTTTATTCAAGTAGTAAAAATGCAAAAGGCTGATAAAGTATTTTATATTAACTTTAAAAGAACGCAGTGGTTTAAAGATGAGCCTTACGGTACTGCTTTGGGTCCTATTTCAACAAAAAATTTGGAAAAAATGATTGAAAAGGTGCCTTTCGATATTGAAAAGGGCGCTGATCCTTCTGAAATTATTGCAGGTTATAGGGCAGGAAAATACTCTTTATACGAAGCAGAAGTTATGTATAATATATGGTATGATAAACACAATGCAATACAGCCTATTGATTATATTTTGGGAGAAGATGGGCTAACGAAAAAAGAAGGAGATAAACTTGCAGCAGAAAAAGCAGAACAAGACAGAATTGCAGCAAAGCAAAAAGCTGCCGAGGATGATCTGAAAGCTCAAAACGAGGCAAACCAAAATGCCACATACGCACCTAAGCAAGATTATTTTGCTGGTAGAACAACTACTGTAGATGCTGCTTATGCTTCGGCAAAGCCCGAAATTAAAGTTAAAAAAGAAAAGTTTAAGGCTCGTATTAACCGGATTAAAAATGATGGAAACAAAGTAGCTATTGTTGTTTTGTGTTCAAATATAGAGGTGAACCCTAAATCACATACTTTTTTTTCAAATCAAAAACCTCAGTTTGTTCGAGGATCTTACAAACCAATAAAAGGTATTGAACTAATTGGCACTAAATCAGCTGAGCAGTTTAATAAAGGTTTTGGCACAGATGTGTTTGAGTTTATTGATTTAAGGAATATCCCATATAAGCTAAACGGAGAAGGTAAAAAGATTGATAATTGGTGGGCTACCAAATATAAATTGATTATTTATTTAAAATATAACCCTTATTATACAGCTTATGTACAAACAACAGGTGATTCTACACAGCTAAAAAAAGAGTTTAAAGCGCAAATGTTTGTTAAATCTATTTCGTATATGGAGTCGGCGGTAGATGGGGTATATAAAATGAAAACTGTTGGTAAACCGCCAAAAATTGCTAGTTATAGCTCAGAACCTTATTTGGCAGCTTCTTCTACTAAAGTAATGATGATTCAGGATTTAAAACCATTAATAAACCCTTGGACAGATGAACAAATTGTGGAGCACTTATTAAAAACACAATTCGGATACAATACAAAGTTTATTAAAAAATTTAATAAATAAAAGAATAAAATTAATTATGTGCAGGCAATCTGGCTTACACTTAATTTTACGGTATTCAGCTTTTGTACACACTTTAGCTGATTGTCGATTTTGTTGAAAATTTATATATAACCTCAAATCCGCAGACCATATTTGTAACGAAAACCCAAAAACTTGTCCTACCACTGGCGGATGAGAATCAATATTGGCATAGCGCAGAAAAAATAGGCAAGCGTAGCACTATTTACGAAGCATTAGTTTTTTCTAGCATTCCAAATAATGGTGCGCATCTGCCGGCAAGCAGATACGATTTTGGCTTTGTAGTAGAACATAGTTTGCGGATTTAAGGGAGTAATTACCTTTTACGGACAATTAATATTTCATCATTCGAAAATTCCATCCAAGCAAAATCATAAACATAATAATAGGATTTTCCTTTTGAATTAATTTGTATATGCGTATGATATTTAAAATTAAACTTTTTTTTATCCAGTTCAATCCGTTTAATTTTAATTTGAACTTTTCTTTTGCCCATTAATTCCAATAAAATACTTCTATTCCGATGCAGTATTTTATCAATTTCTTTAACTGCTATATTGGTTACTCTTCGTAAATTGGTATGATAATAATTTTTGCACTTTACTGAACAAAATATTTTATCACTTCTGCCAATTATTTCTTTACTACATATTTTACATTTTTTCATAATATAAATTATTGTAAATCTGAATATTAACTTGATCTATTTACAACGGTTAAAATATGGTTATATTTAAAGTCATACAAAATAAAGACCGTTTTATTGGTAATCTATGTCGGCAAAAATCTGAGAATCAGGATAGCAAGAATATATTTATAAAATATCTTATCTATTCTGTTAATAACTGTTTTGTTATATATTTCATACATTTATTGTCATTAATAACTGAAAATCAATTATTTGAGCTTATTCGTTTTCAACGGTTAATATAAGGATATTTTTAAAATCATACAAAACAAAGACAATTCTTTTTGTAATCGATGACGGCAAAAATCTATAAACCGAATAGCAAATTTATAGATTCAACAAAAAATCCCATATTTTGCTAATAACAGTTTTGTTAGATATTTTATATTTTTATTATCGTTAATGATAGAAAATCAATTATTTGAGCTTATCAGTTTTCAACGGTTAATATATGATTATTTTTAAAATCATACAAAACAAAAACAGTTTTATTTGTAATCGATGACGGCAAAAATCTATAAACCGAATAGCAAAT
>JAKIUH010000162.1 GCA_021647685.1 Bacteroidales bacterium | reverse complement strand
TTTTATAGAAGCAATAGAAAGCTATACACCGGAAAATAACCGTTCGCAGTTTATGGAAACGGGTAAAAATAAACTTATTGTAGATGTATATAATGCTAACCCTGTAAGCATGAAATTGGCAATTGAAAACTTTCAAACTATTGTAGCCGATAATAAATTATTATTGCTTGGCGATTTGCTTGAATTGGGAAAAACGAGTAAAAAGGAACATCTAAAAATTATACAATTAGTAGAAAAATTAAATTTTTCCAAAGCATTTTTTATTGGAAATGAGTTTCACCGTTTTGCTCTTGATAAATATCCTTTCCGGTTTTTCAAAACTGTTGATGATTTGAATCAATATCTTGAAAAAGAAAATATAAAAGAGCACTATGTGCTCTTAAAAGCTTCTCGTGGTATTAAATTGGAAAAAGCAATCCCTTATTTATAAGCCATTAATTTTTCTTTTTCGATTTCAGTTATCGGAACACTTTTTCCGGTTTTTGTATTAATATTTACTAAAACAACATTGGCGTCAGATACTTTTATATATTCCTCTTCACTTTTTTTTATAACGAAGCATGTAAGAATCTCAAAACTGGTATTTCCTAATTTATTTAATTTAGAATAGGCAAATAAATTGTCACCATAGAGCACAGGACGCATATAGTTGATTTCAATTTTAGCAACCACCATACTAAATTTCATCATATCACTTAAACCAAAAACTTTTTGATGAAAGTCAATACGTGCTTCTTCCAAAAATGCCAGATAAGCTTTGTTATTAACGTGTCCCATAGTGTCTAAGTCATCATATCTTATCGGAATATGCTTTATGTGCTTAAAACTCTTTAAATCTTCATTGTTCATTTGTTAAAATTTTTAAAATAATATAATTTCTTGAAAATTAAGTAACTATTATTTATTAATCTATTAAATTTATTATGCAATTATAATAAAATTTATAAAAATATTTGGCATGCATAACATTTTTTTTATAAATTTGCAATGCAAGCATAATAAATTTAAAACTGAATGGATTTGAAAGAGACTGTTGATTATCATATTAAATCTACCTGGCATTCAATAACAAGAATGTATAATTTGATTGCCCATGAGTATGGTCTGTCTCAAACGATTGGTTATGTTTTAATCAATATTGAGAAAGAAGGCACCCCTGCAACAAAGATTGCTCCTTTAATGGGTATGGAGCCTACAAGTTTGAGTCGTCTTCTTAAAAATATGGAAGATAATGGTTTTATTTTTCGTAAAGGTGATAAAACCGATAAGCGTGTTGTTCGTATTTTTTTAACAGAAAAAGGGGTGGCTGCTAGAAAAATATCAAAAAAAACCATTCTGGATTTTAATGAAAAATTATTAAAAAGGATTAGTAAAGCAGATTTGCAAACATTTATTAACGTTTTTGACATAATTAAAGATCAAGTTCGTCAAGAAATTGAAAAACATCAAATTTCTATGGAAGAAAAAAACATGTCTGAATAGTGCTTTGACACTATATTTTGTGCCGAGACATGAAATTTACTTATTAACAGGGTATAATAAAACTATCCTAAAATTATTATAATATGATACGAAGAATAAATAAAGTTGCCGTTTTAGGCTCCGGAGTTATGGGCTCCGGAATTGCCTGTCATTTTGCAAATATCGGGCTGGAAGTTTTATTGCTTGATATTGTGCCGCGTGAGCTAAATGATGCAGAAAAGAAAAAAGGGCTTACAGTTGAAGACAAAGCAGTGCGTAACAGAATTGTTAATGATTCTTTAAAAGCTGCTCTTAAATCTAAGCCTTCTCCAATCTACAAGCAATCTTTTGCTAAACGGATTACCACAGGTAATTTCGATGATGATTTACCCAAAATTAAAGATTATGATTGGGTGATTGAAGTAGTTATTGAACGCTTGGATATTAAAAAATCAGTTTTTGAAAATGTTGAAAAATATCGCAAGCCGGGTACTTTGATTACTACCAACACCTCGGGTATTTCTATCGAGGCAATGATTGAAGGCAGAAGCGAAGATTTTCAAAAACATTTTTGCGGAACACACTTTTTTAATCCTCCGCGTTATCTTCAATTGTTTGAAATTATTCCTTCGTCGAAAACAGACCCTGAGGTAGTTGAATTTTTAGGCGATTATGCCGCACGTTTTCTCGGAAAAACTCCGGTACACGCAAAAGATACCCCTGCATTTATTGCCAATCGTATCGGTACTTTTTCAATCATGGATTTGTTTAACAATGTAAAAGATTACGGTTTAACAATTCCTGAAATTGATAAATTAACAGGTCCGGTTATCGGGCGTGCCAAATCTGCAACTTTCCGTACAGCTGATGTGGTTGGTTTGGATACTTTGGTGCATGTTGCCAATAATATCAGGGAAACAACTGACGATGAAGCAAAAGAGGCTTTTAAAATACCCGATTATCTGCAAAAAATGTTGGATAATAAATGGTTGGGCTCAAAAACAAAACAAGGTTTCTTTAAAAAAGTAGTTGAAAACGGTAAAAAGAAGTTTTTATCTCTTGATTTTGATACTTTGGAATATGTAGAAGCTCCCAAACCTAAATTTTCGGTATTTGAAAAAACAAAAGGGATTGATGATTTGCGCAAAAGAATGAAAGTATTGTTTGCTGATAAAGGCAAAGCAGGTAATTTTTACCGTGCTTCATTCTATAGCCTCTTCCAATTTGTTTCTAACAGAATACCGGAGATAACAGACGAAATATATAAAGTAGATGATGCCCTTAATGCCGGTTTTGGCTGGAAACTGGGACCCTTTCAAACATGGGATGCCGTTGGTGTTGACGAAACCGTTAAAGCAATGGAAGAAGCCGGTAAAAAACCTGCACAATGGGTTTATGATATGCTTGCTGCCGGTGTTACATCTTTCTATAAAGTAGAAAACGGGCGTAAATATTTTTACGATATTCCTTCCAAATCCTACAAAGAAGTTCCCGGGCAGGGTGAAACTTTATCATTGGAAGTTTTGCGTGAAACTAATGTTATTTGGGAAAATGCAGATACTACTATTTTTGACTTGGGTGATGGTGTATTGAATATTGAATTCCACACAAAAATGAACACCATTGGTTCAGGAGTGTTACAAGGCTTGAACAAAGCAATTGATTTAGCCGAAAGTGAGTATGCTGCTTTGGTTATTTCTAACGAAGGAGAGCATTTTTCTGCCGGAGCCAATGTAGGAATGATTTTTATGCTTGCAGTAGAACAAGAATGGGACGAGTTAAATTGGGCAGTACAAATGTTCCAAAAAACAACCATGCGTTTGCGTTATTCATCAGTGCCTGTTATTGCAGCGCCACACGGAATGACCTTAGGTGGCGGATGTGAGGTGTGTATGCATTCAGATAAAGTAATTGCACATGCCGAAACTTATATGGGCTTGGTTGAGTTTGGCGTAGGTGTTATTCCCGGCGGGGGAGGTACCAAAGAATTTGCTTTGCGTTTGTCTGATGAATTAAAAGAAGGTGATATCAGAACCAATGCCTTTACCAATCGCTTTTTAACAATTGGTCAGGCAAAAGTATCCACATCAGCTTATGAGGCTTTTGATTTGGGCTATTTGCGTCAGGGTGTTGATGAGGTTATTGTTAGCCGTAAACATCAATTGGCTTATGCCAAAAAAGTGGCTTTAAATATGGTTGAAAAAGGTTATTCAAAGCCCGCACCGCGTAATGATATTAAAGTACTTGGTAGAGAAGCATTAGGTTTAGTTTATGTTGGTGCTGATGGTATGACGGTGGGTAAATATATGTCGGAACATGATAAATTAATTGCTGAAAAATTAGGTACTGTGCTTGCAGGTGGTGAAATATCACAAGCATTAACCGAAGTTTCAGAAGATTATTTGCTTGATTTAGAACGAAAAACCTTTATTGAATTGTGTATGCAACGTAAAACATTAGAACGTATGCAAAGTTTAATCACCAAAGGTAAAATTTTAAGGAATTAGTTTGTAAATATACTGATTTCGAGAAAATAAATTTTTAATTTAAAAAAATAAACAAAATGAACGCATATATAGTAGGAGGATATCGCTCAGCAATAGGAAAAGCACCCCGCGGAGCTTTCCGTTTTACACGTCCTGATGATATTGCAGTTGCAGTAATCAGACACTTATTAAACGATTTTCCTCAAATTGAAAAATCCAGAATTGATGATGTTGTTGTTGGGAACGCATTCCCGGAAGCTGAAACCGGTTTTAATATGGGAAGAATGCTTTCGCTAATGTCTATGGATACCGTAGAAGTTCCCGGTTCAACCATAAACCGATATTGTGCATCCGGTATTGAATCTATTGCCATTGCATCGGCTAAAATTACTGCAGGAATTGCCGATATAATTGTTGCAGGTGGTGCTGAAACTATGTCGATGATATCCATGGGGGGCTGGCGTCAAGTACCCAACCCTACAGTTGCTATGAGCCACCCTGATTGGTACATGAGTATGGGATTAACTGCAGAAATGGTTGCCAAAGAGTATAATATTTCACGCGAAGAGCAAGATATTTTTGGTGCAAAATCAGTAGATAAGGCTATTGCGGCTATTGATGCCGGTAAATTTAAAGATGAAATTGTGCCCATTACCGTAAAACATAATTACGTAGAGGATAATCAATTAAAAACACGTGAATATGTTATGGATACCGATGAAGGACCCCGGCGTGGTACTACACCCGAAACATTAGCCAAATTGCGTCCTGCTTTTGCTGCCGATGGTCGTTCAACAGCCGGTAATTCATCACAAATGTCAGACGGAGCAGCTTTTGTTTTAGTAGTTTCTGAAAAGATTTTAAAAGAATATAATCTTACTCCAATTGCCCGCTTGGTAGATTATCAAGTTGCCGGTGTTGAACCCTATAAAATGGGAATTGGAC
Organism: Bacteroidales bacterium; assembly: GCA_021647685.1. Classification (GTDB taxonomy): domain Bacteria; phylum Bacteroidota; class Bacteroidia; order Bacteroidales; family NBLH01; genus NBLH01. The sequence goes on along the minus strand of JAKIUH010000162.1, from coordinate 4,276 downwards.
CTATTGCTGCTATTCCAAAAGTATTAAAACATGCAGGAATGAAACTTTCTGATATTGACCTGATTGAATTGAATGAGGCTTTTGCATCGCAATCAATTGCTGTTATTAAGGAATTAGGAATTAATCCTGATATCGTTAATGTAAACGGTGGTGCTATTGCATTAGGTCATCCTTTAGGTGCAACAGGTGCTAAATTAACCGTGCAGGTATTGCATGAACTGCGTAAACAAAATAAAAAATACGGTATGGTAACCATGTGTATTGGTACAGGACAAGGTGCTGCCGGAATTTATGAACTATTATAATCATACTTTGGCAAAGTTTAAACTTTATCAAAGTATTCAAATAAAAATTTATTAGAACTTATTAAAATATATTATCATGAGCAAAAATACAATAAAAGGTGGAGAATTTTTGGTTAAAGAAACTTTAGCCGATGATGTTTTTATTCCCGAAGAATTTAATGAAGAGCAAAGAATGATGGCGCAAACCTGCCGCGATTTTACTGAAACACAAGTTTATCCGGTGGTTGACCAATTAGATAAACATGACAGAGAGCTGTTGACAAAATTAATGAAAGATGCCGGTGAATTGGGTATATTGGGTGTTTCGGTACCCGAAGAGTACGAAGGATTTGGACAAAACTTTGTTACTTCAATGCTTACTGCCGAAGAAATGGGACGTGCCTTTTCATTTGCAGTAGCTTATTCTGCACATACTGGAATTGGAACTTTGCCAATTTTATATTTTGGAAATAAAGAACAAAAACAAAAATATGTATCAAAGCTGGCAACAGGCGAATATATTGGTGCATATTGTTTAACGGAACCGGATGCCGGTTCGGATGCTAATTCGGGAAAATCAAAAGCTGAACTGACTGAAGATGGTAAGTTTTACAAATTGAACGGTGTAAAAATGTGGATTACCAATGGTGGTGTTGCCGATGTGTTGATTGTGTTTGCAAAAATTGGTGATGATAAAAATCTTTCTGCATTTATTGTTGAAAGTAAATGGGATGGTGTTCAAATTGGTGCCGACGAGGAAAAAATGGGTATTAAAGGTTCATCAACCGTTCAAATTTATTTTAATGATGTGATGGTGCCTGTTGAGAATCTTCTTGGAGAACGTAATCAAGGCTTTAAAATTGCACTATATGTATTAAACTTAGGACGGATTAAGTTAGGTGCTGCAGTGCTTGGTGGCTCAAAATCTATTGTTAATAATGCGGTTAATTATGCTAATGAGCGTAAACAATTTGGACAAAAAATATCCTCATTTACTGCAATACAGCATAAATTGGCAGAAATGGCAATTCAAATTTTTGCAGGTGAATCATTAACCTATCGCGCCAGCCAAAACATTGATGATGAGATTAAAGCATTGGTAGCTGGTGGAATGGATAAAGATAAGGCTTATATTGAAGGTATTCGTCAATTTGCCATTGAAGCATCTATTGCCAAGGTATTTGACTCAGAAGTATTGGATTATGTAGCTGATGAAGGTGTGCAAATATATGGTGGTATGGGCTACTCTGCCGAAACTCCTGTTGAAAAAGCATACCGTGATGCTCGTATTAATCGTATTTTTGAAGGTACCAATGAAATCAACCGTTTAGTAGTAGTTGGCGAAACTTTAAAACGTGCTTTCAAAGGTGAAATTAATTTAATGGGGCCGGCTCAGGAAGTTGCTAAGGAACTGATGGGAATTCCTGATTTTGGCAGCCCAAGTATGGATTATTTTGAAGAAAAGAAAAAATACATTCAAAACTTTAAAAAAGCAATTTTAATGGTTTCAGGTGCCGCATTGCAAAAATTTGGTGCTAAGCTTGACCAAGAGCAAGAATTAATTTTTAATGCTGCAAATATGATTATGTGGACTTATGCTGCCGAATCGATGATGTTACGCGTTGAAAAATTAAGTAAAATGGTAGATGAAAATAAATTAGCTTTGTATAAAGATATGTTGGATGTATTTGTTTATGATATAGCATTTAAAATTTACAAACAAGGTATTGATGGTATTCATTCTTTTGCCGAAGGTGATGAAAAAATGGGAATGTTAATGGGAATGAAACGTTTTACAAAAGTTGAAGGTGTAAATGTAGTAGCTGCCAGACGGAGAATTGCTGCAAGAATGATTGAAGACAATAAATATAGTTTTTAAACTATTTTAAAAACTTGTTACGTATTAATTTTTTGAATTGTTTGATGTTTTTGTACTTTGTCAAAGCCTTTAAGGTTTTGACAAAGTTTTATTTATTTTGATTACATTATTATGACAAAAAAAGAGAAACTTTTGGCTTCTGTACGCAATCCGTGGAAAATGCGTTTGTACATGTTGAAAAAACTTCCGCTTGCTTTGATTGCAGGTTTAAGGATAATTGATATTCATGAAAATAAAGCATCGGTTTCAATACCTTTTAAATATATAAATAAAAATCCGTTTCAATCTATCTATTTTGCTGCATTGGCAATGGCTGCCGAATTATCTACCGGTATTTTAGCGCTTACTGCCGTACAAGCTGCGTCAAAACCTGTATCTATGTTGGTTTTTGATATGAATGCTAATTTTACAAAAAAAGCAAAAAGCAAAATAGTGTTCACTTGTAAGCAGGGTAAAGAAATATCCGAAGCAATTGAAGAAAGTATCCGTACAGGAGAAGGTAAAATTGTTACGGTAAACACTGTTGGTATTGATATTTCCGGAGATAAAGTAGCTGAATTTAACTTTACGTGGACATTTAAAGTAAAAGAATAACGTTCACCATGATTTTAAAATCCTTTTTCTTTCAAATCTTTAACAAGCTCAATAAAAAAGTAATTTGCATCAAAGCTGCTTGCTTGCGATACAAAGCGCATACCTACAATATCAAAATGTGAAATTCCGTAGTCATCATTGCTTTTAACCACACCTCTAAAATTTCCCCATTGATAGGAATGTTTTGAGACAATACAATCATTTTCACCTTCGGCTTTTGCCATTAGTTTGTACTGTATGCGTACAAACCAATTGGGATAGTTTTCTGTAATTAATCCTCCGTAACTTTGATAATATACCGACGGCATATCCGGCACTGATTTATTAAAATTTTTCATATAAGCAATGGTTAATTCATTACTTGATAGAAATACATCAGGGTGTTTATCGCCTAATATTTTGGCATATCCTCTTATCTTCTTTAAACTCCAATTCAGTAATTTTTTGCGTTTGAGGTATGCTAAAATAGTATCAGCCATTGCACTTCCTCTGTGTGGACTTGCTAATGTAGTTAAACTGGCTACTTTGTTTGCCATATCTAATTTGCTTATGGCATACCTGCTTTCCAAGCCTCCTTTTGAATGGGCTATGATATTTATTTTCTCTGCACCTGTTTCTTCAAGAATTTCATCAATACGGTTTTTTATTTGTACGGCATTTACTGCATGCGAATTAAAAGCATCTTGATGTGCTAAATAAACTTTTGCACCTTGTTTTGTAAGTATTTTGGGTATTTTGCTCCAATATTTCGGATAAGGAAAATCATCACGAAAACCTATCCCGTGTACCAACAAAATTGGATATTTAGTGGCGCACAGATTTTGCGTTTTTAATTCTTGTTTTATTTTACAACTTGAAACAATCAGTAAAACAGCAAATATTTTTAGGTAGTGTTTTAGCATATAATACTTCGTAAATTTTTTATTTCTCGCAAAGCCGCTAAGTCGCAAAGCTCTGATATTAAATAAATTAACATAATTTCGTAAACAGTCATAACATCCTGTATTACAGATAGGTATAAAAACTTGCCGAACTATTGAGCATATGTACGAAGTTATAATAAATCTGTAGTTTACTTCAGTCTTAAATACATTTTTGTTTATATTTATCTGAATAAATGCAAAAAACCTTTTTTATTTACTGTTTTATCTGTGATATTGTTTCTTACCGAAGTGGATGATATGTCAAAAAACGGCATTTGTAATACTGTTTGCAGTAAAATATCAATTTCTTTTGCTGTCCAATGCTTTAATAAGCTTTCGCGGTCAACTTTATATCCTTTTCGAGGGTAACAAATAATCTCGTATTGAGCGACGAGTTCCTGCGCTTTGTACCAAGTGTGCAAATCTGCCAGACTATCGCCGCCAATCAATACCTGTCATGTATCATCAGGAAATTCTTTTTCCAGTAACTTTAAAATTTTAACGCTATAAGATGGTTTCAGCGCGGCGCGGCGTTCAATATCCGAAATTATTATGTCGGGATTGCCGGCGACAAGCAATTCAAGCATTGCGTAACG
>JAKIUH010000161.1 GCA_021647685.1 Bacteroidales bacterium | reverse complement strand
TGCCGGTGGTCGCGGAAAAGGCGGTGGTGTAAAAATTGCCAAGTCGTTGAATGAAGTTGAAGAATTTGCAAAGCAAATTCTTGGAATGACTTTAGTTACGCATCAAACCGGACCTGAAGGAAAAGAGGTACATAAAGTTTTGGTTGAACAAAGTATTTATTATCCTAATGATAACGGGGATATAGATGTTGCCGAATATTATATGAGTGTTTTATTAAATCGTGCAACTGGCAAAAACATCATTATGTATTCGCCCGAAGGCGGAATGGATATTGAAACGGTGGCTGCCGAAACGCCCGATAAAATTTTTACCGAAGAAATTGAGCCGGGCATAGGTTTACAAGCTTATCAAGCGCGTAAAATTGCTTTTAATTTAGGACTTAGCGGACAGGCTTTTAAAAGCATGGTGAAATTTGTATCTGCTCTTTATCAGGCTTATGAGGGTAGCGATGCTTCTATGTTGGAGATTAATCCTGTTTTTAAAACTTCGGACGATAAAATTTTGGCAGCCGATTGTAAAGTAAATATTGATGATAATGCACTTTATCGTCAGAAAGAATTTGCCATGATGCGCGACCTTACCGAAGAAGACCCTGCAGAAGTGGAAGCCGGAAAATACAATTTGAATTTTATTAAATTAGATGGAAATGTAGGTTGTATGGTAAATGGTGCCGGCTTGGCTATGGCTACTATGGATATTATTAAACTTTCGGGTGGAGAGCCTGCAAACTTCCTTGATGTTGGAGGTACAGCCAATGCCGAAACTGTGGAAGCAGGTTTTCGTATTATCTTGAAAGAGCCTAATGTAGAAGCAATTTTATTGAATATATTTGGTGGTATTGTTCGTTGCGACCGTGTTGCGCAAGGTGTGGTTGATGCCTATAAAAAAATCGGGGATATTAAAGTTCCGGTAATCGTACGTTTGCAAGGTACCAATGCAAAAGAAGGCAAAGAACTGATTGACGGTTCCGGCTTAAAAGTTCATTCTGCCATTACTTTGCAGGAAGCTGCCGATTTGGTTAAAGAGTTGGTATAACTTCAGATAAGATGATTCTTAAAATCTTAAAATTAAAAAGCCTTTCAACTCTGTTGAAAGGCTTTTTTTAAGTCTTTTTATCTATTTGGGTAAATTACAGAGCATTAATATGCTTTTGTAATTTTGATTTAAGATTAGCTGCTTTATTTTTATGAATAATGTTCTTTTTTGCTAATTTGTCAAGCATAGAAGTAACCTTAGGCAACATTTCGCTTGCCTCTTCTTTATTTTCAATTTTACGTAACTTACGTATTGCATTACGGGTAGTTACCGCATAATAACGATTTGCAAGTCTTCTTTTCTCACTTTGTCTTATTCTCTTCTTTGCTGATTGATGATTGGCCATTTTTAAACCTTTTCAATTAATGTTAAAATCTTATACAAAAAAAAAGCAGTCCGTAGGGGAATCGAACCCCTGTTACCGGGATGAAAACCCGGCGTCCTAACCGCTAGACGAACGGACCGTACCTTTCGTTCCCTTAGTTTTCCTTAACTTTGGGACTGCAAAAATAGAATGAAAAATTATATTCGCAAAACTTTTTTTAAAAAAATCACACTTTTTTTAAATAAATTTCAAAAACAATCTATTATTCCTACTATATCAGCGCTTTACACACTTCCTCATATTCATCGGAAAGAAAAAAAGCAAATAAATTTGCTAAACGAATTGCAAAATCTTGATGAACAAAATTATTTTGTTCATCTTTTTTTAACAAAAAGTTGCGTAAGCCGTATTTTTCAACAACGGGTAACTCACTTTTATAGCGTGGCGATTCTATAAACATGGTTCTTACAGCTGTATTTAAACTACAAGCAAAAATCAAAGCAGTTCTATCGGCAGTTAATTGTAGGATACGTGAACTTGCTAAAAGCTGAGCTTCTTTGCTCACCTCTTTCGGTTTTGAAATTTTTTGTTCGTAAACACTTACTGCTGTTGTAGTAGCTTCAATAATACCTTTTCCGGTTTGCGATACTTTCTCCAATTTTTCGGTTTTTTGCAGGAGCGATGCTATGCTGTTAAGTTTATTAATCCCTTGCAATGATTTTCCAAAAATTCCCGCAACGGGAATAAATGCAATAAGCGCATCTAATGCAGAACTTCCCTTATCAATAACACCCCGCCACAAATCAGATGAGGTAATTCGTGCATGTTTAAAATAAATATGCGCCAATTCTTCGGCTATGGCAAATTTAAGTTCGTTATATCTTAAATAATGGGGCGATTCAGGCTTTAAATGATCACTGCCGATTATCAAAAAACTTGGTTCGCCTTCAAAAGCATTAATACCAAACGATTTTTGCCCATGAGAAATATAGGTTTCCAGGTTTTCAATATCCAAAGCATATTTGATATCGGCAACAAGTTCGGATAATTGCGGATATTTTTCTTTGTTTAAAGGGTCGGCATAAGATTTAATTATGGAATGATCTGGAATTTCTACTTTAGCAATCCATTTTTGTAAATTTGAAAAACTGTTTCCTTTTCGGCTTGCAGGATGTTTTAAATTTTTCTCGATCAACTTTTTGGGTAATGGTTTGTATTTTTCTTCAACAATATTCACGTTTTGCGGTAACAAACCTCCGGGTTCCATTATTTGTTTAAGCTCTTGGGCTTTTTCAAGGAGTTTGCCTTTGGCTACTTCTATTAAATTGTTTATTCGCTCTTCAACCAAAGGTTGTAAAACAGCCAGTTGCTTAGTATGCTCAATTATTTTTTTCTCATCTTCGATATCCGAAAGCACTTCTAAAATTTTAACTTTTAAGATTTGCCCTGCGGCATTTCCCGTCAAGTCTAAATCATTGGGCGGAAGCAAATCGGAAATTGATTCATCGGGAAGTTGCTTTAAACGCTTGTACAACACTTTTTTAGCTTCATCAATTTGTTCGCATCTGATTAAATGCTTTGCATATTCATAATCAAAAAGCACTTTATTAATTTCATCTTTACTTTTTTTCTGATATTTTTCACGTACCAATTGATGAAAAGGCAATATGTTTTTAGCCTGAACTACATCGGCAGCAGCACTCACAAAGAGCTTATTTAAAGCCAAAATATCCAAATACGGTACTTGCCATTTTTCAACCCAATCAGTTAGTAAATCGTAGGTGCCTGCATATTCTAAAACTTCTTGTAAAAGCACAAGCATTTGATTATCATCTTTCAGTTTATCAAAAACTGTATTTCCTTTATTTTTTGAGTATTCAATATAAAAAACAGAGAGCTCATCAAACGGATTATTGTCTTTTTCAATCAAAGATTTCATTAGCTCAAAGGCAAATTCTTCGTGTTTTTTATTTTTTTCGCGATAAATCCAATTTAAGCGGGCAATTTCACGAAGGCGATCTTTATTGTTTAATGAAACAAGCGGATAAATTTCAAGAAAATGTTTTGTATTGGAGCGCATAGTATAAAAAATAATATGCTCGTCAATTTTTACGGTATTTCTGCCCATTTCGTCTTTAACTTTCATACTTTCAGGAGCAATATCATACATACCGATTAACTCATCGCGCAAATTAAAGCCGATAATTTTTGCTTCGTATTTACTCAAAACAAAATACCAAGCGTACTCTTTATTCTCTTCAAACTCTTTTTCCCATTTAACAATGTTTGAAATTTTTAAATAAGCCAAAACAAAATCATCAGGTTTTCGATGGGCTAATAACCAAAGTTTTTGTTTCGGATTTATTTTTTCGATATATCGATTTCTGTAATCTGCTATATCGCCTACGCTTGATGTATTTAGTAGGAATAAATAATCTTGAATTTTTTGTTCAATATTTTCAGCACCTGTTTCACCTAACCAATTTTTTATATTAAACCCGCTTTCTTCCTTGTCGGGATTTTCAAATTGATTTTCGTTCATAAATATATAAAACAAGCGTGCTTTATTGGTAAACCATACAAAATAAACCTTTTGATTTATTCCTAACAGACTTTTTACTCCTTTTTTAACTTTATAGGTAAAAATGTTTATATCTTCTGAAAGAAAAGTATCAATATCAAATTTTAATTCATCAACAAAAAACTTATTTAAATAATTTACAAAATCATCTTTGAAAAAATTTGCCGGCAGATAAAGTAAATCGGCATTTTTTTTCAAGTAATCAATAAGTTTCAGTTTGTTTACTTTGGGAAATTTTTCTTCAAAACTTACAAAGGTGTTGCTATCTTCCATAATATTACAATCAAATTCTGGGATATAAAATTACATAATTTTTTTAATGCACACATCTTTTGATGTGAAATAAAGATAAAAAAGCTTTTTGCATATATTTCTTGGATAAAAGTTATCGTTTTAATCTAAAAATAATTCCTAAAACCAGAACTAATACAGAAACAAAACTTAAAGCAATTCCGACATCAAAACAATCTGCCAAAAAACCAATAATTAATGCAAAAACAGATGCTAAAACTGTTTTTGTCAAAGATTCTACCGATAAAGTAGTAGCCAAACTATCCGAACTAAAATTTTCTGAGATATAGGCTATACCTATGGGTTTTCTGAAATTTTCAGTTAAATAAATCAAAATAAAAAATAATATTGATAAAGCATAGATTGAAAAATGAAAGAACATGCCTCCCAATAAACCGGCAGTTAGACCAAAATACAGCAATCCGTTCAAAGCTTTTTCTTTACTTGCAAAACGTTTCGCTGCTTTTCCCGAATTTTTTGATGCACGACTTGTTAATAAATACAAAAGAAAAAAGGCAATACCTATAAATATAGCTGTTTGCTGTTTTTGTGTAAGTCCGTAAATTAATGGAACAGAAAATGCTAATGATTGAATAATGTACTGTAAGTAATCTTTGCTTTGTTTAAAATATCCGCTAAAAGATGAAACATTAAACAAAATCTTAAGCTTATTAGCTTGTTTTAAGCTAATGATTAAATCCTTAATTATCCTTTTAAATGCACTTACAATATCCTTAAAACGAAGCGAAACTTTAGCTCCGTCTAAATAATCTGGATAACTGATAATTAGCAACATATCCAAAAAGTAGGGAACAACTGAAGCTAAAAAAATAAGGCTGTAATTTTTATTGATAAAAACTATTGTGGCAGCAATTAATGATGACAATGCCGAACCTAGTTGCGAACAAGAACGTGTTCCGCCGTAATAATCCACTTTTTGAGCCTGCCATGATTTTATTTTCAGATATTCAAAAATCATGGCTTTATGCGTACCTGTACGGAAAGAATCGCCAAAAGCAAAAAAAGCAATGGCAATTAGCAAAAAAAACAAACTGCTTGAAAAATAAAAAATCAAGAATGAAATAATGTAAAAACCAAAAGACCATACCATTGTACGCTTTCTACCTAAGGCATCAGCTATTAAACCGGTAGGTATTTCGGTAATGTAAATCAGGATTTCGCGTAGTGTATATAATAAAGCAATTTGCGTAAAACTTAATCCTTTTTCAATCAAAAAAAGAATAAAAAAAGGCTCGAAAAACTTTAAATTTTTCAAAAAACCATAAAAACAAAACTTGTAAAATTGTAAATCTTTATATTGTTTTGCTAAAGCCATATACGAAATTAAAAAAATATCAGTAATTTAGCATGAATATAAAAATAATAAATTATGCTTGATAAATTAACATCAATGTTTTCTGAAACGGTAAAAGACCAATTAGAAGAACAACTTATGCAAAGCATCGGTTTGGATGCAGATAAAGCCGATAAATCGGTAAAAGTAGGAACTGAAACCCTTCTCAGTGGATTTAAAGACGAATTAATGAGCGGAAATTTTTCCGGATTGAGCAATTTAGTGAAAGGCGGAACGGAAAACATTGCTCAAAATGCCATTGTAACAAATATTAGCCAAAAAGTAGTGAGTGCGCTTGGTGAACAAGTAGGCTTGTCGCAATCAATGGCAAATAAAGTAGTTGAATTGCTTATCCCTTTTGTAATGAACCTGCTCAACGAAAAAGATGCCGATGATAGTCCGTTTAGCATTGACGGTATGTTTGATTTACTCTCCGGCAAAAAAAATGAAAACGATGCCGGTGATTTATTTTCAGGTTTGAGTAAAGGCTTGGGCGGATTGTTTGGGTAAAAAAAATTGAAAATCTCTTGCAATTTTGAATTGTGTACCACTATTAATGTTCACTTCAAAACTGCATAACGGTTTCATTTTAGATATTTAGCATAGAAATACAAAGAAAGTCTGGGCACTATTAACATTAGTGTTCCGACTTTCTTTTATATGACCAAACAACTTGCAAAACCAACTTTTTTTTTACTTTTGCAAACTGATTGATAACGAATTAAATTAGCCTGAAATGGAATATAATTTTAAAGATATAGAGCCTAAATGGCAAAAATATTGGAAAGAAAATAACTCTTTTGAGCCTAAAAATGATTTTACAAAAGAGAAAAAATATATACTAAGTATGTTTCCGTATCCTAGTGGAAAGATACATATGGGACATGTGCGAAATTATAGCATAGGCGATGCAATAGCAAGAAATAGTCGAAAAAACGGATACAATGTTCTTCATCCAATTGGCTGGGATTCTTTTGGAATGCCTGCTGAAAATGCTGCGATTAAACATAAAACTCATCCAAAAAAATGGACTTATGAAAATATAGATTATATGAGAAAAGAGTTAGATACTCTCGGGCTTTCATTTTCTAAAAAAAGAGAATTTTCCACTAGTGATACACTTTATACCAAGCATGAACAAAAGATTTTCATAGATATGTATAAAAAAGGTTTGGTTTATCAAAAGAGTGCATCTTTGAATTGGTGTGATACTTGTCAAACTGTTTTGGCAAATGAACAAGTTGAAGATGGAAAATGTTGGAGATGTGATAGTGATGTAGTCCAAAAAGATATGGCTGGATACTATCTTAAAATTACACAGTATGCACAAGAGTTACTAGATGATTTAAAAAAACTAGAGTCAAAATGGCCATCACAGGTTTTAACTATGCAAGAAAACTGGATAGGCAGAAGTGAAGGACTAGAATTTGACTTTAGTTTGAGTAGTGATTCTAAGAAAAAATTAAATGATAAATTTGATAAATTTAGAGTTTTTACAACAAGACCTGATACAATTTATGGTGTTAGTTATTCTGCTTTGGCACCTGAGCATGAAATAGTTAAATTCTTAGTGGAGCATAAACTTCTCAGTGATGAGAAAATCAAAAAAATTAAAGATATGCAAAGATTAAGTGCAAGAGATAGGTCTATGGTTGAAAAAGAGGGATTATATCTTGAGTTAGATGTAGTTCACCCACTTACAAAGAAAAAAGTTCCGCTTTGGGTTGCAAACTTTGTTTTGATTGAGTATGGAGGGGGTGCAGTTATGGCAGTTCCTGCTCATGATGAAAGGGATTTTGAATTTGCAAAAAAATATGATTTATCTATCATACAAAGTATAGAAAATAAAAAACAAAAATTTGATGGCAGCTGCGCCATGACACAATATGGCTTTATGGTAAATTCCGGAAATTTTACAGGGCTTAGCAGTAGTGACGGTAAAGTAGCAATCACTGAATATTTTGAGAAAAACAGACTTGGTAAAAAAGTTGTAAATTATAAATTAAGAGACTGGGGAATTAGCAGACAAAGATATTGGGGTGCTCCGATACCGATGATTCACTGTGAAAAATGTGGCCTGGTGCCAGTTGCAAAAGAAAATTTACCTGTTGCACTTCCTGATGATATAGAGATAACAGGCGAGGGAAATCCACTGCAAACTCACCCAACTTGGAAATATACAAAATGTCCAAAATGCGGGAGCGATGCACTAAGAGAAACTGATACGATGGATACATTTTTTCAATCAAGTTGGTATTTTTTAAGATATACAACTGACCCGTCTTTGTGGGAAGAAGTGCCATTTGATAAGAAAAGCAGTGATTATTGGATGAGCGTTGATCAGTATGTTGGTGGAATTGAGCATGCTATACTTCATCTTTTATATGCAAGATTTTTTACAAAAGTTTTAAGAGATATTGGCATGCAATCAAGTGATGAACCTTTTAAAAATCTTCTTACTCAGGGCATGGTGCTTAAAGATGGCTCAAAAATGAGTAAATCAAAAGGCAATACAGTTGACCCTGATGAGATTATTAGTCGATATGGAGCTGATACTGCTAGACTTTTTATACTCTTCGCAGCTCCGCCTCAAAAAGAGCTGGAGTGGAATGATAGTGCGGTTGAGGGTGCTTTTAAATTCATAAAAAGATTTGTTTCAAGAGTTCAAATGGCTTCAAAATCTGAAAAAATACCAACAATAGAGCATATAAAACTATCTAAAGAATCAAAATATGCAAGAAAAAAAGTGTATGAAGCTTTGAAAAAATCAAATGAGATTTTTGAAGGAACTTATACTTTCAATACTCTTATTGCTAGCTCAATGGAAGCATTAAATGCACTAAATCAGCAAGATAATTCTAGCGTTTGGAGTGAAGGTTACTTTGTGTTATCAAATATACTTGAGCCAATCATTCCTCATGTTTGTTGGGAGATAAGTGATTTACTGTTTGGACTTAAAAATTTTACTAAAATTCCTCTGTGCGAAGAAGTTTTTGAGGAAGAAAGTATCATATTGGCTATCACAATAAACGGTAAAAAAAGAGCACAAATAGAAGTTGGGATTGATTTACAAAAAGAAGATATAATTGATAAGGCTAAAGAAGAAGCCGGCAAATGGCTTGAAGATAAAATAATTATAAAAGAGATATTCGTTCCAGGAAAGTTGGTAAATCTTGTTGTTAAATAAATACACCAAAAATGGTATAACAGTATGAAATTGATATTTATTTTTTTGCCTTTACTATTTTTAGGATGCGGCTATAAGCCTAGTTCTGTATATACAAAAAAAGTCTTAGGTGAAAATATACATGTCAATATAAACATAAGCAGAAAAGACCCAAAAAACAGTGTCTTAATCAAAGATGCAGTAAATGAAGCAATTGTTGGCAGGTTTGATGCAAAACTTGTGAAGAAAAAAGATGCAGATACAAATTTGGTTGTCAGTATCGGTTCGGTAAATTTTACTGCTCTATCTTATGACAAAGACGGATATGTGATTTCATATAAAACAAAAGTAGTATTAAATGCAAGTTATAAAACAAGCAATGGTAAAAGCAGAAGTTTTTCAACAACAGGAGAATTTGACTTCCCGAT